>QZJP01000050.1 GCA_003599345.1 Bacillota bacterium
GGCACGGTCGATCCCCGCGCCTGAGGCCGCCGAGAGTGAAGAGCCCAAGCTCGTCAAGGTAAAGCGGTTCAACATCAAACCCATGACCGTGGACGAGGCGATCATGCAGATGAACCTTCTCGGTCATGACTTCTTCGTGTTCACCAGCGCCGAGACCGAGCAAGTGAGCGTGCTGTACCGACGCAAGGACGGCAACTACGGCCTCATCGAGTCCGAGTAGCGCGGGTCGAGAGGACCGAACATGGCCGCCAAGACAGGAGTTGTCGTATTCGAGGGCGGCGGGCGGGACTGGCCGCCGCCGAGCCCCGGTGACCCCCGAGCCCTCCTGGCTGAGGTCCGCCACTGGGTTACTCTCGACACTCTCGAGAAGTTCCTGGCCCGGCCCGAAGTAGGCGTGGCCGTGCTCGCCACGGACTCGGACCGCCTGAGAACCGACGCGACGCGGTCCGGGGCCGAGATCTACGCCACCGGCCCGGGGTTTCACTTCGGGCGGGTGCTCTCCGAGGTGACCACGGCCTACGGCCTGGACCGGCTCATCTTCCTGGGTGGCGGCTCCGTCCCGCTCCTTACCCCACCCGAACTCGATTTCGTGGTAGCCACGACGGTTGCCGGCGGTCCGTTGTTCGTGACCAACAACGTCCAGTCCCCCGACATCATAGGCCTGGGAGACGCCCGCGCGGTCGCCGCTCTCTCCGAGCTCAAGACCGACAACGCGGCGCTCCTCGCCCTCGTCGAGTCGGGCCTGAAACGTGTGCTCCTTCCCGAGACCGCCACCACCAGCTTCGACCTGGACACGCCGTCAGACGTCCTCTTCCTGGCGCACGAGGTCCGTCGCATCATGCGTAGCCGGGTCCCGTCCACGGACCCGTGGGGCCTGGGGCCGAGGTGCCGAGCGGGGCTGGCGAGTACGGAGGTGGACGTGTCCGCCATCGAGCGGGCGGCCTCCGTCCTCGCCCGCGGAGACTACCCGTCGGTCACCCTGGTCGGGCGGGTGTCCGGGACCATGATGTGTTACCTCAACGCCAACTTCCTTGTCCGGCTCCGGGTATTCTCCGAGGAACGCGGGATGAAAGCTCTGGGCCGGATCGAGAGGAACGAGGTGCGCTCGCTCTTGGGCTCGGTAGCGGAAGGTTTGGGGGTCGAGCGTCTGGTGAGCCTGCTTTCGACCCTCTCCGACGCCGTCTTCTGGGACACCCGAGTCATCATGGCTCACCTGGCCCGCTGGCCGGACGAGGCGGACCGCTTTGAAAGCGACCTCGGCCGGTGGGCGCGCGTCAGAGACCCGCAGCTCCGACGTCTCGGCCGAGCGGTCTCGAAGGCGGACCGCCCGTTCGTGCTCGGCGGTCATTCGGTGGTGTCGGGCGGCCTCCGTCTTCTGGCCCGAGGACTCTTGCAAGACTGCTCGGAGCCACGTGCTGGATTGAGCGACAAGACGGCACCCGGCGAGCAGCCGTTTCCACAACATGGGAGACCATCCTCCCCGCAGGAGGATAATCCAGGGGCATAGAGAAATGTGCTAGGCCCCGGTCGGGCGGGCGGCGGAAGAGGCGGGGCCTAGGGAGCAAGAGCCATAATGGGAAAGAGCCTTGGGTCACACCTCAAGTCAGAGGCAAGGGGCAGTCTTGGGGACTACGAGGAAGTCATCCGGCAGATACGAGAGGTAATGGCTGTCCGGGTCATCGCGGGAGAAAGCGGTGAGATCGAGGAGATTCACGTCCTGGCCGGCAACGGGCGAGGCCCGAAGCAGATCGTCCGCGACATCGAATCCTCGCTGATGGCCCGTTTCGGAGTATCGATTGACCACAAGAAGATCAGTGTGGCGCAGGTGGAAGAAGGTTCCTCCCAGCAATCCTGGGGGACGGGCAGACCGCGGCTCATCGGCGTCCGGTTCACGGTAGACGCCTCGCGGGCCGAGGCCGAAGTCCAGGTGGAGTTTGACGACGTGGTCCACACGGGTAGAGCCGATGGACCAGCCACCGCCTTGAACAAGCTCCGGGTCGTCGCCGAAGCGACTCTCGGGGCCATCGGGGAGTACTTCAACTCAAACTGCCAACTGGCCCTCGACGACGTAGAGATCGTCGGCATGCGGTCGAGACGCATCGTTCTGACAGTCATGTCCCTTCTTACCGAGAGCGGGGAGGAGATCCTCACCGGCACCTCTCTCGTCAAGGGTGCCGAAGCCGACGCCATAGCCCGATCGGTTATGGACGCCCTCAACCGCCGGTTCACGATGGTCGTGAGGAAGCCCGGAAGCCGACCTGCCGTGACGGAGCCGGACCCTGGTTAGGGCTAGTAAGGTCGGGACAGCAAGGTTCCTTGAAATGAAGTTCGGACCGGTACCAGGTCCCATCCGCCAAAGAGACAACTCTTCCTTACCTGAGTAAGTCGAGCGGAGCCGTGAGACGAGCGGACAACCCGAGAGTGAAGCGGTTTTTCCACCTGTCCCTAGCGGGGCCGGGTAGGTTGCCGCGAAGGGGGTTGCTCCGTGAACAAGCTTCTGCGCGTGATCTTCGCGCTCCTCACGCTTCTCCTGGCGGGGGGCGCAGTCGTCCAGTGGAACGGGTAGGCAGGTAGCCTAAACGCACCGGACCTGGTGCCGGTCCGTTGTTTGCGAAAGGAGAGGTGTCGTGGCCAGCCCACCCCAAGACCAGCCGAAGCACCTAGCGACGGCCTACGTGGCTCTCATAGTCACTCTGGGCCTTATCGTCCTTTATCGCCTGCTTCCCGAACTTCTCCTGTGCGACTTGGCCGCCGTCCTCTCCTTCGCGCTGATGGTCTTCGTGTCCGAGGCGATGCCTGTGGAGCTTCCCCGGGGGCGCGGGACAGTCTCGGTGAGCTACGCCGTTCTCTACGCCTGCATCCTGGTGCTTGGCCCCGCCGCGGCCGCCTGGCTGGCCGCCCTGGCCACTCTCCGGCTGATAGAACTGTCGGGCCGCATACCCCTTAAGGCAACCCTGTTCAACCGCGCGCAACTCGCCTTGTCGGCCGCCGCGGCGGGGCTGACCTATGTCGAGTTGGGGGGCGTACCGGGTCAGATCGACGTCTTCAGCGGGTTCGGGGCCATGCTGGCCGCCTCACTGGTGTTCTCTCTGGTCAACATAGCGATGGTCGTGGTGGTCATGTATCTGACCCAGCGGGGGGGCTCTTTCTGGGGCATCTTCATAAAGGACTTCCGCTGGATGCTACCTCACTACCTGGCCCTGACACCTCTGGGCATCCTGGTCGGCATCGTGGAGTACGAGGTCGGGCTGGCCGGGGTGTTCCTGCTGTTCGTCCCGCTGGTCATCGCCAGGTACTCCTTGCAGCTCTATTCCCAGATGCGCCGCGCCTACCTGGCGACCATCCAGGCCATGGTCGCGGCCATCGAGGCCAGGGACCCGTACACGGCCGGTCATTCGCGGCGCGTCGCGGCCTTTACCGTAGCCACCGCGCGCGAACTCCGGTTATCCGAGGACCAGACTGAACGTCTGGAGTACGCCGCATGGCTCCACGACGTGGGGAAGCTCTCCGTCCCCGACCAGATACTTCAGAAGAAGGGCGCCCTAACGGCCGGTGAATGGGAGCAGATGAAGATGCACCCCCAGATCGGCGCGAACATCCTCAAGCAGATAAGACTCCTGGGCCGCGACGTGGATGTCATCCTGCATCACCACGAACGCTGGAACGGTGACGGTTATCCGGACTACATGAAGGAGAAAGATATACCGCTGGGAGCCAGGCTAATCGCCATCGCCGATGCCTACGAAGCCATGACCTCCGTTCGGCCCTATCGCGCCCGGCCCCTCACCCGCGACGAAGCCTTAGCGGAGCTGGCGCGCTGCGCGGGTACCCAGTTCGACCCGGACCTCGTGAGGGTGTTCATTCGAACGGTGTCGACCTTGCCCGAGGATTTGGGGCGCGAGGACAGCCTCACCCCGGTTCTCCCGTTCAGGCCCGCCGTAGCGGCGGTGAGCCGGGACAAAGCCGAGCCTGCGGCGGAATCCGCCTACCGGGAGGCCGCGGCTGCCGCCGAATCGCCGGGCCAACCGCAGTGGCGGGTGGCCGAAAGCACCGAGCCCCGTCGCAGCGAGAGCGGTGAGAAGGAGTAGTGTTTATCGCCGCGGTCGTTTTCTCGGTCGGTGTGGCTCTCCTGAGGGGCGGGCGTCCGCATCGGCTCGCCGCGTTCCCTCTCAGGCACCTGTGGCTTATCTTCGCCGCCTTCTCCATCCAGCTGGCGGTGCACCTGCCTGTCGTCACAAAGCAGGACTTCGCGCAGTCGGCGGCGCCCTACCTTTACCCGGTCGCCTACTACCTTCTCCTCCTCTGCTTCGCCCTCAACCGGCACGCTCCGGGGGTTCTCTGGCTGGCCGCCGGGACCGCTTCCAACCTCGCGGTGATCCTGGCGAACGGGGGCAAGATGCCGGTGGACGGGGAAGCCCTCATAGCCATGGGTTGTCGCCCGTTCTATGAGGCGTTCGCGGCCGGCCGCAGTCTGACCCACACCCTTATCGGGACCGACACCAAGTTGACCTGGCTGGCCGATGTGTTCGTCGGGTCACCTCCCTTTCCGAAACCCACCGTGTTCAGCGTGGGTGACGTTCTACTGGCCGTCGGAGTCTTTGTCCTGGTTCAGAAGACCATGGTCACGCCGGGGCGAGTCCGCGCCGGAGAACCGCTGGGCCAAACCGCACGAGAATAGGGCCGTCAGGCACTTCTCCGGATGAAGGACCCGGACTCCCCGCCGGCCGAACTAGCCCTCAGGTTGAAGGAACTCCAAGAGCAGGCCCCAGGAACAGGCCCCGGGTCCGCAGAATTCCGGCGAACGTCCGGCCGCCCGCGCGGGACGTGATCCGGCGGGCAGGAAGCACAGGCGCGCCAGGCCGGACGAACAGCCGAGGTGTATCCAGACCAGTGCCGATGAAGAACCATCACGCGGTACCCGCGGTGGTCACCGACGCCAGGCTTCGCATGGCGGTAAACATAATACGTTCACTCGGACGAGCGGGAGTGCCGGTGACGGCCGTGGAGACGGCCGGGAGGGGGAACGTTCTCGGCTTTCATTCCCGCTATACCCGAGCCCGCGTGCGCCTCCCGCTCGACTCATCAGCCGCGGATCTCGCCGCCGTCGCCTCCGGGGCGGTCTATGTTCCCGTATCGACGGCCATGGTCGCGTTACTCGCCCGGCATCAGGAGCAGGCCCTAAGCCCGGTGTCGACTCTGGTCCCGCCGACCGCTTCCCTGGCCCTGCTTCACGACAAGGCTTCCTGCCTGAAACTGGCCCGCGACAAGGGATTGCCCGTGCCGGCGACCCGCGTGCCGGCCGAGGAGGGAGTGGACCCCTCGGATCGGAGCGAACTCCTCGAGTGGGCTGCTTCGCTGACCTTCCCCGTCATCGTCAAGTACAGGTCGGGCGAGGACGTGGGGCTACCCGCGGCCAAGCGCTACCTCGTGTGCCGGACCCGCGACGAGGTGGCTGACGGCTACCTTCGCCTGAACTCCGTGCAGCCAGGTCCTATCGTCCAGGACTACGTCGACGGTGGGGACGTCGGGCTCGCGCTGCTCTACGACCGGCATTCCGAACCCGTCGCTTCCTTCACCTACCGTAGCTTGCGGCAGAGGCCCAGAGCCGGAGGGCCGACCACCCTGGCGGAATCCGTGAGCCTTCCCACCCTGGTGGACTACGGTAAGCGGTTGCTCGACGGCCTCGCGTGGAGGGGCCCGGTGATGCTGGACTTCCGGGAGGACTCCAGGGGCGGGTACCACCTGCTCGAAGTGAACCCACGGTTCTGGGGCAGCCTGGACCTGGCAGTGAGGTCCGGAGTCGACTTTCCTCTTCTTTACTACCTGGCGGCCCTCGGTCTTCCTCTCCCACGCATGGAGCAGCGGGACGGTGTCAGGGTGAGGTTCTTCCCCAACGATTTCTTGTCGGTGTTCGAGTACGCGCGCGCGGAACGGGCCGGGCCTCTGCAGGCCTTGGGGTGGCTCCTGGAATTGGCGAACCCGGCGTTGCCGGACGGGCTACTCGCGCTCTCCGACCCCGCGCCCGGCCTTCTCTACTTGATAGGCGGGCTCACGAGAAGGCGGGCAGGCCACCACGCCATTCCGGGTGGATGGGAGTAGATAGATGCCTCTTGGTCGGTTGGTGCCCTTGAAGATGCTGAAGAACGTCTACCGCGGCCTCCAGAACGCCCGGCTGGCGAGGCAGGTCGGGCCGGTGCGCCGGGTCGACCGGGTCGCGCCCGTTCCGGGGCGCCGCCTAGTCGCCCTGACCTTCGACGACGGTCCGAGCGCGGCGCCTCTCAGGCCGTCGTTGCGGGCCGGGGGCACGGTCTCGGGAACGATAATGGACCTCATGAAACGGTTCGGCGCGCGCGGCACGTTCAACGTCATCGGGACGACCAGGTTCAACTACCCGGACAGGCCGGGCCGCCTGGGCGGGGTGTTCTGGAGCGGCATCCGCTTCGATCATTATCCCGAATACGGCCGCGACGACTGGGCGGGAGTGCTGGCGCAGCCGGCACTTGCCAGGCGCCTGGTGGATGAGGGTCATGAACTCTCCAACCACGGCTTCACCCATCTGGCGTTCGGGCCGAGTCTGTACGGCAACGGGAGCCGGGCCTACTTACCCGGGCTGGACGCGGTGATCGCGGACCTCAGGACCCAGCACGAGCTGGTCCGGGAGACGACCGGCTTCGCCATGAGACTCGCGAGGCCGCCGCACTACATCGAGCGTACCGCGGACGGCCGTTCGGCCTACGACGCCTACCGCGTTCTCGGGTACACTTATCTCGGGGCGAGTTTCGACGGTGGGGGCTGGCAGGCCTCGAGCGGCGACTATGAGGCAGACGTCGAAATGATGGTCAGACCGCTGGCCGCGGCCCTGGCGGCGGACCCGGAGGTTCTCAACGGAGGCATCCTGTTCGAGAAGGACGGCTACAACATGTCGGCCCAGAGCCCTGTCGCCGACGGCCTCAAGCGGCATCTGGAGATACTCCGGGACTACGGCTACGAGGTCCTAACGGCTTCCGAGCTCCTGGCGCTTTCACCTTTCAGCGACATCGGACCCGCTCATCCCATATTCCCACAAGCCAAGGCCTTGCTCGAGGCCGGTCACCTGGTGACTTTCGCCGACAACCACGTCCGTCCTGACAGCCGGCTGACTCAGGCGGATCTCGAGGCCCTCTGCGTCAGGGGTGCGAGTTGCGGCGCCCTGAGTCTCGCGACCGACAGGGGCTTCGCCACGCCACCGGTGCTCGGCGCCGCTGGGCTGCTCCTGCGCTTCGCGGGCTCGCCCACCGGGCGCAACCTGGCGGTCGCCGGGTCCGCGACCGAGCTCAGCGCGCGTGGTCTCGCGGCCGTGTGCCTGGACTACCTAGGGTCGGTCGTACTACCGGAGGATGAGGCCGCCCGGCGACGAGCCCTGCTGACGGGCCTGGCCGCCCGGTTCTCGGGTGGCTGGGCGCTACCGGCAACGCGCGCCGAGGTCATCGCCATGATCGCGGCCACACTGCTCGGGGTCTAGAATCCGCGCGACCGGAGCCGTTCATTGCCGGGCCGGAACAAAGGTGGTACAATCCCCAAGAGGGAAAGTCGGCTCTGACCGGAGCATCAGCTTTCCCTCATCTTCTTTGCCTGGAGTGTGAGCGGTGCTAAGAGGGCTATCAAGGCTCGTGCTCGGCGATTTCAACGATCGCGAGCTAAAAAGAATATCGCAGATAGTCGCCAGGGTGAACGAGCTCGAGCCGGCGACGGCGGCTCTCGATGACGCGGCTCTCGCCGCCAAGACCGCGGAGTTCAAGTCGCGGTTGGATGCCGGCGCCACCCTCGACGACATCCTCCCGGAGACCTTCGCCGTAGTCAGGGAGACGGCCAAGAGGACCGTGAGGATGCGTCACTTCGATGTCCAACTCATGGGCGGCGTCGTGCTCCATGAGGGGAACATCGCGGAGATGAAGACCGGCGAGGGCAAGACGCTGGTCGCCACACTGCCGCTCTACCTGAACGCTCTTGCCGGGCGAGGCGCGCATCTGGTCACGGTCAACGACTACCTCGCCAGGCGAGACGCCGAGTGGATGGGGCCCATCTACCGGTTCCTGGGTCTGGACGTCGGCGTCATCGTGCACGGCCTCGACTTCGGCCAGCGGAGGGCGGCGTACAGGGCGGACATCACCTACGGTACCAACAACGAGATGGGTTTCGACTACCTCCGCGACAACATGGTCACTTCGCTGGACCACGTCGTCCAGCGCGAGCTCCACTACGCCATAGTCGACGAGGTTGACAGCATCCTGATCGATGAGGCTCGGACGCCCCTCATCATCTCCGGCCCCAGCGATAAGCCCACCGAGCTCTACTACCGTTACGCGCAGGTGGCCCGCCAGCTCAAACCGGAACGAGACTACACCGTGGACGAGAAGGCCCGTTCGGTCGCCCCCACTGAGGAAGGCGTCGCGAGGGTCGAGAAGATGACGGGAATCAGGAATCTTTTCGCCGACCAGAACATGGAGCACTCCCATTACTTGATAAACGCCCTCAAGGCGCAGGCCTTGATGCACCGGGATGTCGATTACGTTGTCAAGGACGGCCAGGTCATCATCGTCGACCAGTTCACCGGGAGGCTGATGTTCGGGCGGCGGTACAGCGACGGGCTGCACCAGGCCATCGAGGCCAAAGAGGGGGTCAAGATAGAGCGCGAGAGCCAGACCTTGGCGACCATCACCATCCAGAACTACTTCCGCATGTACGACAAGCTGGCCGGGATGACCGGGACGGCGTTGACGGAAGAGGAAGAGTTCCGGAAGATCTACGGGATGGACGTCATCGTCGTGCCCACGAACAGAGTCCTCGTCCGCACCGAATACCCGGACGTAGTCTATACGACGGAGAACGCCAAGTTTGGGTCCGTGGTCGAGGAGATCGTCGACTGCCACCAACGCGGGCAGCCGGTTCTGGTCGGGACGATCTCCATCGAGAAATCCGAACGGTTGTCGAGGATGCTCGAGAAGCGGGGGATACCGCACCAGGTTCTGAACGCAAAGCACCATGAGAAGGAAGCTCAGATAATCGCGCAGGCCGGTCAAAAGGGCGCGGTCACAATCGCCACCAACATGGCCGGCCGCGGAACCGATATCGTCCTCGGCGAGGGTGTCGCGGACCTCGGCGGACTTCACATAATCGGAACCGAAAGGCACGAAGCCCGCCGCATAGACAACCAGCTAAGGGGACGGTCGGGGCGACAGGGAGACCCGGGTAGTTCCCGGTTCTACGTGTCCCTCCAGGACGACCTGATGCGGCTGTTCGGCTCAGACAACGTAGCCGGGCTTCTCGAGCGCCTCGGGGTCGACGAAACGGTGGCCATCGAGAACAACCTCGTGACCAGGTCCATCGAGAGGGCGCAGAAGAGGGTCGAGGCCCACAACTTCGACATCCGCAAGCACGTCCTGGAGTACGACGACGTCATCAACAAGCAGCGGGAGATCGTCTATCGCCAGCGCAGAGAGGTCCTCAGGGGCGAGGGCCTGCGCGAACAGGTGATGGAGATGCTCGACGGCCTTATCGATAGCCTGGTGGACGAACACTGCCCCGACGCGCTTCACCCCGAGGACTGGGACATAGCCGGTCTAGCCGAGAAGGCGGCCTTCAACTTCCTTCCGCCCGGGAAGGTCACGGCGCGGGAGCTCACCACCGCGGCCTGGGGGGGCGGCGAACCCGGTCAGGGACGCCGCCGCGAGGACGCCAGGCGGGCCATCGCTCTAGAGCTGAAAGAGCGGGCCCTCGCGGTCTATGAGCGGCGGGAAGCGGATCTCGGGCCGGACACCATGCGCGAACTGGAGAAGCTCATCATGCTCCGCGTCGTCGACACCAAGTGGATGACCCACCTGGACGCCATGGACGACCTGCGTGAAGGCGTGGGGCTAAGAGCCTACGGCCAGAAGGACCCGCTCACCGAGTACAAGCTCGAGGCCTACGGGATGTTCAACCAGATGGTCGAGGCGATCCGCGAGGAGATCGTCCGCATGGTCTTCAAGGTACGCGTGGAACGTCGCGTGGAGACCCCCGCTGAGAGGACCGGCCTGGCCATGAAGGCGGACGCGACCGGAATGGGCCTCGCCGCCGGCGCGGGCCGGGCCGAGCTGGCGGGCGGCGGACCGGGCATGCCTCGAGCGTCCTCGACCGGACCCGTGACCACGGGACCGCTGGCGAGCCCAGGGGGAGCCCCGGGCGGCCCGCTGGCGCCGGCACAGGCAGGCGGCGGCCGGGCGCGCGGACCGGTGGCCGGCTCGAAGCAGGCCAGGGCTCCCGTCGTCAAGGGGGTCAAGGTGGGTCGCAACGACCCGTGCCCATGCGGCAGCGGCAGGAAGTATAAGAAGTGCTGCGGCGCACAGGCGTCGTAAGGGAGGCCCGCCAGGGACCGGGTCGGTGATCTCTACGTAAGCCATGGCTCAACAACGCCAAGAGCCGGTGAGGAAGGCTAAGGACAGTGACCTACGAGCAGCTGAGACAGGATGCGTCGGTTGTCAAGGACAGGCTTGTCGAACTGAGGGATTCACTTTGACGTAGCCGCTCTCGAGCGGCAACTGGCGTCACTGAACGAGACCATGGCCAGGCCCGATTTCTGGGCCGACCCCGCCAAGGCCAGGTCCGTGGGACGGCAAGCCGGCGCCCTTGAAAGGACGCTCCGTTCGGTCCGGGAACTCGAGGAGCTCTGCGAGGACCTGGGCGTGGCCGTGGAACTCGCCGGGGAGGACGGGGACCCGGCCATGGTCCAGGAGGGGCAGGCGCTTCTCCGCAGGGCCGAGGAGGCCCTCGACGACCTTGAGACCACGACGTTCCTGTCCGGGGACTACGACGACAGGAGCGCCATAATGACCCTCCACGCCGGGGCGGGAGGCACGGAAGCCCAGGACTGGGTGGAGATGCTCGGCCGGATGTTCAGCCGGTGGGCTGAGGACCAGGGGTTCAAGGTGTCGGTGCTCGACCGCCTCGAGGGCGAGGAGGCCGGCCTGAAGAGCCTCACGCTGCTCATCGAAGGACCTTATGCCTACGGCCTCGCCTCCTCCGAACACGGGGTCCACCGGCTCGTCCGGATTTCGCCGTTCGACGCCTCGGGACGCCGCCATACCTCCTTCGCGTCGGTGGACGTTGTCCCGGACGTGGAGGAGGTGGGCGAGGTGGAGATAGACCCCGAGGACCTCCGTGTCGATACCTTCAGGGCAAGTGGGGCCGGTGGTCAGCACGTGAACAAGACCGACTCGGCCATCCGGATAACGCACCTTCCCACCGGCATCGTGGTGACCTGCCAGAACGAACGATCCCAGCACGCCAACCGGGAGACGGCCATGCGCATCCTGAGGTCCAGGCTCGTCAAGCTTCAGGAAGAGGAGAGACAGAAAGAACTGGACGGCCTCCGCGGGGTGCAGCGTGAAATCGCGTGGGGCAGCCAGATCCGGTCTTATGTCTTCCAGCCCTACACGCTGGTCAAGGACCATCGGACCGGCGAGGAAGTCGGCGACGCCGGTTCAGTCATGGACGGACGCCTGATGCCGTTCATCAGGGCCTACCTCAGGTGGAAGGCCATGAAGGCCAGGGGAGTGGGCCTCGAGCCGCCAAGCGCGTAGCGCGGGAAGGGTCTCGGGGCATCGGGCGGGAAGGAGTAGGGAGTATCGAGTAGCTGGCGCCGGAGGTGGTGGATGTGCTCAAGAGAGTGCTGGTCGTCGCCTTCATCCTCTTCGTCGCTCTCGCCGCTCTATCGGAGCTCGTTCTTCCCCGAGCCATCGCCCGTGGGGTGGAGGAAGCCTTGGCCGCCCGGTTCGGAGAGGAAGCGGACTACGACGTGACGCTCAAGTCTTACCCGTCCGTTCGCATGCTCTTGGGGGATCTCGATAAGGTCAGTGTCGTGTCGACCAACATAGCTACCGCTGACATCATCCTGTCGAAGCTGGCGGTGACCCTCGAGGACGCCTCCGTGGACTTGAGGGCCCTCTTGGCCGACAGAGACCTCGTAGTCTCGCGCGCGACTCGGGGCGAGGTCACCATAACCGTCACGGCCGCCAACCTCCGTGACTACCTGGCGGCGAACGTTCCCGAACTGAAAGATCCCGACGTCCTGATAACCGCCGACGCCGTGGCCATCGCCGGACGCCTGTCGGTGGCCGGCCGCGACGTCGCCGTGGCCTTCGCCGGCCAGTTCCTCCTGACCGATGCCGACACCGTCGGGCTTGACATCCAGAGCTTCAGCGTGAACGACGTCCCCGTGCCCGACGTCTTCATCGAGACTTGGCTCGAGGTCATGTCCGACCCCGACTTGTCGCTCGACCTCTCCAGCTTCCCGTTGCCCGTGACCGGCAAGGAAGTCACCCTGGAGGACGGCCGGTTGATCATCGAGGCCGTCATCGCGCAAGGCGGCTAGGGTCAGGCCTCCCGGGGAGGGGACGAAAGGGGAAACGGCTGTGCCTCATGCCAGGTCCCTTCGTACGGTTCTGGCTCTCATCATCGCCGTGGGCATCCTCGGGGCCGTCCTGTCCACCATCCAGGCCGGGGCGTTCTTGACCGAACCATCTCCTTTCGAACTCGCGGTGGCCCTCAAGTCCATCCAGGGGCTGAGTCTCGAGCGCGGTCTCGACCCCGCGGAGGTGCTCGAGCGTCTTGCCGACTCCGGCGTAACCGCGGCGGTGGTCGAGGAGCGGACCTTGAGCGATCTCGCGCTCCTCGGCGACCTCGCGGTGGTCCAGGGACCCGATGCGGCCCGGGCGGGCCGGCGCTTCGCTGGGCTGGACGAGTGGCTGGCCGCCGCTCCCGGGGTGCCCGCGACCTTGCTGGTCACGGCTGATGAGGCTATCGCCGGCTGGGCCGCCGGGCGGGCCGCCGTGCGATTTGGCCCGGGCCGGGTCGCTGTCTTCCGGGGAGTGGACAGCCTTGGGACCGGGGGCGCCACGGTAGTCGCCGTTAGGGGGCACCTGCCCTCGTACACCCGGCTCGGCCTCTACCCTCCAGACCTCGAGATGGTCGAACACGCGGGTCTGCGTCTGGTCGTCCGGCTCCACAACCCCAAGGACCAGCCCGGGCTCAGGCTTTCGGACGTCCTGGACCCGCTCCGGGTGCGGCCCGGGGAGGATGGATCGGAGCTCGTAGTCACTGCCGGGGTCGTCGCTGTCTTGTTCGACGAAAGCGACGTCTGGGGGTTCGGGGTGCCGGGGGGACCCGGGCGGGCCGGCGAGGATTTGGCTCGAGAGGGTCTCGCGTTCGCCGTGAACGCCAACCGGCTCCCGGCGGGCATCGTCGAGTTCGGACGGACCGCGGGCTGGAGGGGTATCGGTGTCCAGGAGGTCTGGACCACGGGACGCCCCGAGCTCTACGCGGAGGGGGTCGTCGAAAGGCAGGCCCCCCTCCTGGTGGTCATGCCCGGTTTCTACCAGAGGTACTCCCAGGATCCCGAGTGGCCCTCCCAGGTCGTGGCGGCCCTTGAGTCCTTCCGTAGCGGAATCGACGCCCGCGGCCTGGAGGCCGGACCCCCTCGTCCCGTGAGCCCGGACACTCCCTCGCTGATCTGGTCTTTCCTGTCCGCGGCTGGAGTCGTCGCCGGGGCGGTCCTGGCTCTTCTGACGGTGACAGCCGGCGACTCCGGGAACGGTCGCCGCCGCGAAAGGCCTGAGGCACCAGTCCGGCGAGGCCTGGCGTCCGCGGCGCTAGCGTCGGGTCTTTTGACGGCCGCCGCGCTGCCCTTCTTGCTCGGCGGCCCCGGCAGGACCCTGGCTGTTCAGGCTCTTGGTCTTGTCGCCGCCCTCGCCTTCCCGGTCCTGGCCCTACAGCCGGTGCTGGCGCGCTGGCTTGGAACGGAAGGTGGTCTCCGCAGCCGCGCATGGCTCGGAGCGGCCCTGCGTGACGTTGTCTACGTCGCCTCGGTGGCCGCCGTTGGGGGCCTGCTCGTCAGGGGGCTGGGCGCCGGACCGGAGTTCACCCTCAAGGTCGTCCTCTTCCGGGGCATCAAGGTCGCGGTGCTCGCCGGGCCGGCGGCAGGCCTCGTCCTCTTCTGGCTCTTAGGCCGAGACGGTGGGCCGCGCCGCCGCGCCGTCGGGGAACAGGCGGCGGCCTTCCTCCGGGCCCGCCTCACGCTGGGGACGGTGACGGCCGCGGCTGCCATCGCCGTGGTGGCCTTCTACCTGGTCAGCCGCAGCGGGAACGAACCCCTGCTCCCGGTGAGCGACCTGGAGTTCCGCGTCAGGCGCTTCCTTCTCGATCTCCTGGAGGTCAGGCCGAGAACCAAGGAGTTCCTCCTGGGCTACCCGGCGATTGTCGCCGGCGCCTGGCTGAGTCTCGGCGGCTCCCGGCGGCTCCGCGCCGTCTGGGGCTACGGCCTGGCCGCCCTCGCCGGGATTGTGCCGTCATCGGTCGTCAACACCTTCGCCCACTTCCACATCCCCGCCGTTGTGTCAATCGAGAGGACGGCCTTGGGATTGGCCCTCGGGCTGCCGTTCGGGCTCATAGCGGTGGCGGTACTCCGGGCCGTGGCCAGCAGAAGGGGTCCGACACTCCGCGGGGGAGGCCGCCGGCTCCGGGTCGCGGCGGCCGTCGTCCTCGGCGGGGCGACCCTCCTGGCGGTCGGACTCCTGTTCCCCGGGCCGTGGGCCGCCAACCCGCTCGCGAGGCCGCTGGAAGTGGCCCTGGACCTCGGAGACGTCGAGACCCTGACCGGGGGCGAACTCGAGGGGACTCGCGACGCCCTCCGGGGCATGGCCGCAGCCGGCGTGACCACCCTCGCCTTGCGCGAGACGACCCCCGGCGACCTCGAACAGGCGGGTCTTCTCCGTATCGTGGACGGGCGGGACATCCAACGGAGGGTCCTGACTGGCGAGGACGTCGAAGGTGAGAGGGACGTCTACGCGGCGGAGGGGTTCGACCCGGCGAAGACTTATGTCTTCCTCGGACGGGGCGGAGACGAGGCCTGGCGGGACGACATGACCCGGCGTCTGCTCGAGGGAACCGCCGGGCGGACCGTCGTCTCCGCGACGGCCGGTGACAGCCTGGTCCTCTCTACCACCCTGCCCGTGCACGCGGTGGCGCAGGCGGGTCTGGGCTTTCCCGAACGCCAGGCCCGGGAACGCCTCGAGCCGGCGCGAGGCACCTCTTTCCTGGTGGCCCCCCGGCCACGTAACGCCGGGGCCGGCGTCCCGGGCGTCTCAGACGACGGCCCGGAAGGTCCCGGTGGCTCAGGCGACGGGCTCGCGGCCCTGAGGACCAAGCTCGGGGAACTGGCGCGGGTCCTCGAGGAGATGGGCCTGGAGTGGTCGACGCTGGTCTTCGAAGGACAGGCGGTCGGGGGCTACCCTGACGCCTACGACGGTGTCGCCCACGTTCTCGAGGAGTTCGGCCTGACCCCTGGGCTCATTTTGAGACAGGGTGCGCCGGGCTATCTTGGGCAGCTGGGCACCCAGGACCTCGCCGGGGCCGTGGACTACAGGTACGCGCGTGTCCTGCCCCTTCAGGCCGGACCCTCGACGGGCGGAGACCCCGCGGGAGGAACACAGGCCGGCCCTGGCCGGGCCGGGACCGCCCAGGAGGTGGCGACCCGGGTCCCTGACCTGGTTTACATAAGGCTCGCTCTTGACGGCGACCCGGCTGCCGCCCTGGACGCCGCTCGCGACCTCGCCGGCCGCGTCGGTGCCGTAGGGCGGCCGGCCGGGCCCGCCACGCCGAACCGGACGGCCTTTCTCCTTCCCGGTGCGCTCCTGGGCTATCCCTGGCTTGAGCTCTCCGTCATCACCGGGGTCCTGCTCCTGCCCTTACTCGCCGCCCTTCTTGCCGGCCTGGCGGACATCCGGGGGCACGGCGGGGCGGTGGCCCTGGGAGCGGCGGCGTTGATGCCCGGGGCGGTTCTCCTGGCGTCAGTGATCGACGGGCTCGCGGTGCGGCTCCTCCTATCGGATACGCGCGTTCTTCTTGAACTGCGCCCGGCGTCGGTCTGGCCGGGCTTGCCTGTAGTCGCCGGCATCCTCGCCGCCCTGGCGTTCGCGCCCCGGCGGCCCGCCGGGGCCGGGGACGGCCAGGAGCCCGGGCGGGAAGTGACGCCGGCGTGGTGGGAAGGCCCAGCCACTCCGGCCGCCCTGTTGACGCTCGTGGGGCTGTTGTCGGTGGGCTACTGGCTACCGACGGTGGGCCCGGCCGGCGTGGGGGCGGGTCTGGTCCTGAGCTCGTCAGCGGCCGCCCTCGGCCCGGGCCGGTCGTGGGCGCGGGTCGCCGGCGCCGCCTACGCCGGGACGTCCTCGGCCTACCTCCTGGCGGCGACGGCCGGGGGAAGTCTTCTCACGGCTCTCGGGTGGGTTGCCGGCTCCTGGCTGGCAGGCTACGCGGGGGCGGTGGCCATCGGGGCTGCGCGGCGCCGGACCGGGGGCTAGGCCGCACGGGGCCGGGCCGGAACGGCGAGCGGCTTGCCGGGCCCAACCGGGTGGCGGGATCGGGAAGCGGCGTGCCGTGCGAACCTCACAGATTCAGGAGCTCCGCCGCCAGGGTGTTGTTCAGGCGGGCACGCTCACGGAACCTCGCGACGACCTGCCCAAGCCGCACGACTCGATTCGAGTAGTCTTTCTCTACCTCGGTGATGCCCAACAGGATGTCTTCGAGCGTGGTCCTCTCAACCGGGCCCACGGACACCTGCTCGGCCTCAGCCAGGAACTCGTGGACTTTGGGGTCGTAGACCAATCCCACCGCCGGTACGCCGCCCACCGCCGCGAAGATGAGCGGGTGGAGGCGCATGCTCAGGATCCACCTGAGCCGGCTCAGAAGCCCCACCGTGTCGGCCGCGGAGTAGGAGCCTTGGAGAAGATAGCTGGGCTGCTGCATCTCCGCCCTCACCGCCTCCACGGCCGCGAGGTCCACGCGCCGGTGCACCGGGAGGAACAGAACGCGATAGCCGAGTTTGCCCGAGATGTAGTCAGCGGCCCGCGCCACGACGCGCTCGATGTTGCGTGAACCGCGCCACGGCCGGACGGCCACGCCTACGACCCGGCCCTGGCGATGGTCGCCGATGTCCGGAAGCCCTTCGGCCTCGCAGATGGCGGCCACACGTTCCAGCGGGGCGGGCTCGATGGCGAAGGCCGAGTCGGCCGTGACCACAACGCGCGGAGCGGTGACGCCGAGTTCCCGCAGTAGTCTCTCCGAGGACGGCCCCCGCACGGTGATGAGCGGCACGCGGTCCAGGACCAGACGGGCCAAGGAGCGGTTGAGCCGCCGGTTGATGGGACCCACACCGTTGGCGTAGAGCATGACCTTCTTGCCCAGATGCTGGGCCATGAGGATGACCCCGAGGTAGTACCAGAGAGAGCGGGTGCTGGTCACGTCCTGGAGGAGGCTGCCTCCCCCGCTGACCAGCATGTCGGACCTCCGGATGGCCCGCCAGACGGCCGCCGGGTCCGAGCGGTTCACCGCGTGAAGGCCGTGCCGTGCGAGGGTCGCGGCGGGGTCGTGAGACAGCACCGTGATCTCGACGCCGGGCACGGCCCCGGCAAGGCCGGTCGCCGCCGCCTCGAGAATGGCTTCGTCTCCCCAGTTGTCAAACCCGTAGTAGCCGGAGATCACGACGCTAGGCATGGCCCACCTCCGCGTCGGGGACGGCCGCGCCCGCCTGGGGCCGGATAACGTCCTCCCGCGCCGCGGCCGCCAGCCCGAGGACCGCCCAGGCCATGAGGATGGGACGCGGCAGGTAGAAGATGGGTTCGGCCACGCCGAAGGCCAGGCTCCCGAGGATGGCGGCCGCGGCGCTGATGAGGACCGCCCCGCCGGCCGGCCGCCGGGCGGCGGGCCCCAGCGCGAGGACCCAGAAGACCGGCCTCGCGAGCAGCCAGTGCACAAGGGCGAAGCCTAGAATTCCGAGTTCGAGGAGGGTCTCGAGGTAGTGGCTGTGGGCGTGGAAGGCGACGCGGCCCTCAATGGCGTACTGGGGATAGACGGCGGCGAACGCCCTCCAGCCGAGGCCGAGCCCCGCGTACCAGAAATCCCGCGCCATGCGGGCAGACGCCTCCCAGATGCGGAACCTGTGGACCGCGGTCGGGTCCGAGAACTGGCCCAACGTGGCTACCCGCGACAGGACGGCCTCGGGTGAGAGCACCAGGGCCAGGGCCGCCGCCACGAACCCGGCCAGGATGATGCGGCGGTCACGGGCCAGGCCGATGAAGAGGATGGCTACGGCCAGCCCGACCCACCCCGCCCGGGACAGCGTCAACGCCAGAGCGAGGCCGCTGACGATGACGCCCAGGGCCACGCCGCCCTTGGACAGCCGGTCGCGCGCCGTCCACACGCCTGCCGCGAGGAGCGGCCCCGCGAGCAGGAGGTGCAGGGCGAAGACGTTCGGGTTCCCCCAGAACGAGAAGATGCGCGTCCCCACCCGCGGGAAGAGATCCGAATCGATCCACCCTTCCTGGACAGGCACGTTCACGACCACCTGGTAGAGACCGTGGAGACCGCCGAGGGCCGCTGAGAGCCCGAAGGCCACGGCCGCCCTCACCAGGACCTCGGTGCCGCGCGCGGTCGCGGTTATGGAGAAGTAGAGCCCCAGGGCGAGGACCCAGGTCACTAGATAGCGCAGGCTGCCGCTCAAGCTCACCGAGGTCAGCGTGGCCACGACCAGGACGAGACCGAGCAGCACGAGTGGAAGGTCAGGCAAGGGTCTCACGGAACCGAGCCGCCAATCCGCTGCGGCAAGGCGTCGCGTCAGAGTGGCCGCCACCAGGACGGCCACCAGAACAAGAGCGGCGGGGTCGGACACGAACGGGATGACGGCGAGCGTGGCGTAGAGCCCGCCCTCCGGGCTCGCCAGCACCACGACGAGGGTCAACGCCAGGGCGGCGTACCCGGCGGCTTCCCACGGGGCCATGTTGAACGCCCACGCGTTCAAGGCGGCCAGCAGCGCTAGCCCCGGGAGGGCGAGACCGTCACCGGGCACCGGCCTGGACCGGCCCGGCGACCAGACGGCGGCCGACAAGCGGCCGGGCCAACTGGCGTCCCAGGCCGCGACGAGGCTCCGGACCGCCGCCGTCGACGCCAGCCGGCGAGCGAGGCCGCCCAGGCCCGCGAGGAGGCTCGCCTCCCAGGCCGAGTGAAAGGCGAGAGCCGTGGCGGCGAGCGCGGAGGCCGCCCCTGCTGTAGACCCGTGCTGCCTCCCGGCCCCCCCGGTCACCTGCCGGTCTCCTCGAGCCCGACGATGGTCGACTTGAAGCTGAAAAGCCGGCCGGTGACGGACAACTCGATACCGATCTTGAGTTCCCGCCCCGAGAGACTGATTGCCCGCGGGCCCACGGCGGCCCGGCCCCTGACGACGAGGAACAGGTCGAAATGGCCGGGGACCTCGGCCATGACGACACGCCCGTCGGCGGTGACGACAGGCTCGAGGTGTGGCTCCGCCCTCTTCTCCACGACCGGGCCGAGCGGGATCTGAGTCTCGAAACCGTAGACCGTCTCCCCCACGCTGACGGCGTCCACCGATGGCTGTCTCACGTCCCTGACCTCGAAGGTCACGATGACTTCGCCGGTTTCGGCGACCCCGGTGTCCTCCACCACCATGAGCTTGTAAGCGCCGGCGGCGACGGCCGCGACGACGACCAGCGCGACGACGGCGTTCACCAGATTGACACGGCCGAACAGCCGCCCATGCTCGTCAAGTAGCTTCATGGCCCGTTTCCCCCTCCAGCCAGTTCGCGGTAGACGGACAGATACGCCTTGGCCATCGCCTGGGGCGTGAAATGGCGCCGGCCATGGTCGTATAGCCTCCGGCCCAGTTCGCGCCTTTCGGCCGCGTTCTCGACGAGCCGCTCCAACCGGCTCGCGAACGCCGCCACGTCCCCGGGCTCGAACAGGTATCCGGTGTCCTGGTCGATGATGAGCTCCGGTATGCCGCCGACTCTGGAACTTATGGTGGCTACGCCCCATCTTGCCCCTTCCAGGAGCGCGTAGGGCAGAGTCTCGGTGAATGACGTCAGGCAGTTCACGTCGAGGACCGAGAAAATGGCGTCCGGGCTTCTGACGTGGCCTAGGAACCGGACCCGACCCTCTAGGCCGAGCCGTGACGCCAAGCGCTCGAGATCTCCCCGTATGGCGCCCTCCCCCGCCACGAGGAACCGGACCCGAGGGTGCTTCCTGGCCACTTCGGCCGCCCCGGCCAGGAAGACCTCGTGGGACTTCACCGGGTGAAGACGGGCCATTATCCCCACGACCACGGTCTCGGACCGGGGGTCTATGCCCAGGCTCGCAAGCACCTCGTCTCTCGGGGGCACGGGTGGGCGGTGGTCGAAGTCGAGGCCGTTGCGGACCGTTCGGATGAGAGCTTCAGGGATCCCCAGTGCCCTCACCGATTCCTCGACACCCAGTCCCACCAGGTAGCGGTCGAACCTTCGCAGGGCCCACGCGTTGAGACGACTGAAGACGAGGTTCCTCGGGAACTCGCCGGCGAAGTCCTCGCGCCAGTCGCTGTGGACGGTGGTGACCAGCGGCCGGCCGAGCCTGGCCTTGGCCATCACCGCGAGCACGTTGGCCCTCGGTCCGTGTGAATGGACGACATCGTAGCGGCGTTCCCGGACCAGAGCCGTCAGGCGCCCCACGGCCAGGAGGTCGTACCGCGTCACTTGACGGAGCGGGTACACGGCCAGTCCCGAAGCGCGGGCCTCCTCCAGGAAGGGGCCGCTGGAGAAGCACCCCAGGGTAACGTCGATACGCTTCTGGAGCTCGCCGAGGAGGGTGAAGATGTGGGTCTTGGCCCCTCCGTAGTCCGTGCCGCTGGCGAGATGCAGGACTTTCAAAGGCCGGGCCGTCCTTTCTGAGAGCGAGCGCGGCCGGGGATTGGATGAACCCGAGCCGCCCCTATGTTTACCGCGGTCATGACCCGACACCTCCACCATGGCTCCGGTCCCTGCGTCGGCGGGTGCGGGAGGATTCGTCCGACCGCCCATTGAACGACCCCATGGCTGAGAGTGGAGGGCTGGGTTCTGGCAATCCGCGCCAAGCGAACCATTCTGAGGACTAGTGTTCTCGTCCTCGCGGCTGTAATTCTGGCCGGAACGGCCTCGTTCCTTGCCGGGCGGGTATCGGCGTCGGCGCCGGCCCCGGCCCCTGGGTCGGAGGGCGACCCGCTCGCCGCCCGGAGCTATGTCGACCAGGTCGCCCGCTGGCAGGTGGTCGTTCTCCAGGCCGGGCAGACGATCATCGGCTCGCAAGGGACCGAGTTCATCCTGAGGGCGGGCCAGGCGCAGGCCGTCGCGACGGCGGCCGGCGGGCTGGCCGACATAACGGCCGGGGCGGACCTTACCGACCGGGAAGCTGTCAGGGCCAATCATCTCTTGGTGGTGCCCAAGGACGACGGCCGGGGATTGCGGGCCGTGACCCAGGTCATCCTGCTAGTGCGTGGAAGCTACGAGATCCGCTGACCCAGACTCCGGGAGGACTCTCGTGACGCGCTTCGTGCGTCTCCTTATGGTTTTCCTCATCATTGCCGCCATCGCGTCGGCCGTCGCCGTCCGGCCGCGGCTGGTATATGACGCCGCCCAGGGAGACCGGGTGGCTCTGGCCGCGAATCTTGGAGACATCGCCATGCTCGCGGACTCCCAGGGACTGCCGGTGGCCGACGTTCTTGCCGGCCTGGCCGCGGCCGGGCTCACCTCGGTTGTCGCCGGCCCGGACTACCTTGCCGCCGTCGAAGAGGAGCGCGGCAACGTCTTCCCGGGTCCAGGCGCCCCGCCCGGAGCGGAGTGGATGCCTCTCCTACCGGGGCCGCCCGGGCAGGCGGCCGCCGACCTGACGATGCTGTTCGCGGAAGTGTCCGGCCGGGTCGCAGGGGGCGTCCTCATCGGCCCGGTCATTCTCGCGGGCCCCAACGCGCCCGGCTACCCCGACGCCCTCGAGGTCACGGCCCGGCACATTCTGGACCTGGGCCTCCGGCTGGGTCTGGTCGAGGACCCGAGCCAACTCGGCTATGTCCCGCTGCCTGGAACCGCGCGACTCGCCGAACTGACGGGATACTCGGTCGTCCGGGTCTATCGCCAGCCGGCGGCCGCCCTTTATTCGCCGGAGCGCATCACGGAGAAGACCGTGAGGTCGGTGAAGGACCGCAATCTCCGCGTGGTCTGGCTGGACCTCTTCACCTTCCCCGGCGCGGTCCCTGCCGCGTGGACGACACACCCCGGAGGCGGGACGGGCCCACTGGCCGCAAGCCTTCACTACGTCGAGAGCGTCCGGCGGTCTCTTGAGGCTGCCGGGTTCGAGGTCGGGCGGTCGCGGGCGGGGTTCGCCGGGCCGGAGGAGTGGTCGGGTCAGGGAAGCCCGCCTGGGGCCGGCCGGCCGGCGCTCGCCGCGATAGCTCTCGGGCCGTGGGCCGCGAGCCTTCTCGGCTTCGACCTCATCGCCCGGAGGCGTCTGGCCGCGAGGGCCTGCGCCTCGGCCGCCTCCGCGGCCGTCGGGCTCGGCTTGGCCGGCGCGTTCTGGTGGGCCCTCGGTCAGGCCCCGGTCGCGTCGCGCCAGGTGATGGCCCTCTGGGCGGCCCTGGCTTATCCGAGCGCCGCGCTCCTATGGATTATCGACCATTGGAGCCGGGCGGGCCACCAATCGCCGTTCCGCTGGTCGACGGCTCTGAGCCAGGTGCTGGCCCCCGCGATGCTGTCACTCCTTGGCGGTCTCGCGGTCTCAGGACTGCTGGCCGACCCGCGTTTCGCCACTGAGATATCCTACTTCCGCGGGGTGAAGCTCTCCTATGTAGTGCCGCCGGCGGTCGCCCTGGTGGGAGGCGTGTGGCTGCTTCTGGGCCGCGTGGCGCGAGTCCCGGCGGGCGACGCCGTTCGGCGGGCCGTCCGGGAGGTGAGACGCTTCGCGGTCCGGGACGTGGAGGTCTGGCATGTCCTGGCCGGCCTGGCCGGCCTGGCGGCCGCGGTGGTCTACGTGGGTCGTTCCGGTGACCAGCCGTGGCTGCCGGTCAGCGACTTCGAGGTCACGGTCAGGGCCTGGCTGGACCGGGCCTTCTATGCTCAGCCCAGGGTGAAGGAGTTCCTGGTCGGATACCCGGCTCTCGCGATAGGGTCGTTCCTCGCGTGGGCCGGGCGCCGGGCGTGGCTGCCCTTGTGGGCGGCGGCGGGCGGGGTGGGCCTTGTCTCCATCGTCAACTCCTTCGAACATGTCCGCACACCCGTGGTCCTTACCCTAGTCCGGACTTTGAACGGCGCCTGGCTCGGTCTCTTCGTGGGCCTCGTCGGGGTGGCTGTCGCCGGACGGCTCGTGCGCCGTCCGTCCGAGGCCGGTCGAGACTCCGCAGAACCCGCGCCCGGGGGGGCGACTGGAGGCGCCGGCGCCCGGATGCCCGCGCCCCGAAGGTTAGACGTCCTCGGTACCGGATTCGACCGGGTCACCCAGGCCCAAGCCCTTCACAGGGCCATCGACCTGGTCCGGGACGCGGCCCAAGGAGGCGGGGAGGCTCGCCTGATCGTTACCCCGAACCCTGAGATGGTGGTCCAGGCGTGGAACGACGCCGGCCTCCACGCCGCGCTCGCCTCGGCCGACCTGTGCGTTCCGGATGGGATCGGAGTGGTCTGGGCGTCGGGCGTCCTCGGCCCGGCCTTGCCGGAACGCGTCGCGGGATTCGACCTCCTGACCGCGGTCTTCGCCAGGGCGGCCGAGGTGTGGGATGACGGGCGACCTCTTCGTGTTTACCTGCTCGGCGGGAAGCCGGGGGTGGCCGAGTCCGCCGCCCGGGTCATCGAGTCCGCCTACCCGGGAGTCGCGGTCGTGGGCCTGCATCACGGCTACTTCCCCGGCGACGCGGGACCGGTCGACGCGATCCGGGACGCGGCTCCCGATCTGCTCTGTGTCGGGATGGGGAGTCCCAGGCAGGAGTTGTGGCTCAGCCGGCACCGGCGGGCCCTCGCGGGCATGGCGGCGATAGGCGTAGGGGGCGCTCTCGACGTGCTGTCGGGGAGAGCCAGGCGGGCGCCGGCCTGGGTCCGGTCTCTCGGTCTGGAATGGCTTTACAGGATCATGTCCGAGCCGGGGGAACGTCTGGGGAGGGCCCCCGCGCTGGCCAGGTTCGCCCTGGCCGTGGCGCGAGAGGCGGCCCGCAGGCGTCTCGGCTTGGGGAGAGGCAGGTAGGCATCGGCATGTCTACGGCATCCGTGGACGCGCTCCAACGCACCGCGGCCATCGTCAGGCGCCGGATAGTCGAGATGATAGGGCGGGCGGGCTCCGGGCATCCCGGCGGGTCGCTGTCGGCGGCCGATATCCTGACCGCTCTCTACTTCCATGTCCTGCGTCTGGACCCGGAGAACCCCGGGTGGCCCGAGCGCGACAGATTCGTCCTGTCCAAAGGCCATGCGGCCCCGGCTCTCTATGCGGCTTTGGCCGAGCGTGGGTTTTTCCCGGTCTCCGAACTCGACCGGCTGCGCCGCCTGGGCTCTCCGCTCCAGGGCCATCCGGACATGAAGAGCCTGCCGGGGGTCGAGGCGTCCACGGGCTCACTCGGCCAGGGGTTGTCGTTCGCCGTGGGCCTGGCTCTGGCCGCGAGGCTCGACAAAGCTTCCTGGCGGGTCTACGTGATGCTCGGTGACGGGGAGATTCAGGAGGGCCAGGTGTGGGAAGCCGCCATGGCCGCGAGCCACCACGGTCTCGACAACCTGACGGCGTATCTCGACTACAACGGCCTTCAGATAGACGGGCCTGTCGAGGAGGTCATGTCCATCTCTCCGGTAGCCGACAAGTGGCGCGCGTTCGGCTGGAACGTGATTGAAGTCGACGGGCACGACATCTCGGCCATCCTCCGCGCGACCCGGGACGCCCGGGAGACCAAGGGACGACCTACCATCATCGTCGCCAGGACCGTCAAGGGCCGCGGCGTGAGCTTTATGGAGGGTAAGCACGGATGGCACGGGAAGGCCCCGAACGAGGAGCAGCTCAAGCAAGCCCTCGAGGAGTTGGACGGCCTGGCTTCGGCCCTCGCGGCAGAGGACGGAAGACCGGGCGCGGCCGGTGAGGACGGGGAGGGCACATCCGGATGACGAACCCTACGGAGCCCAAGAAGGTCGCTACCCGCGAAGCCTACGGCGAGGCTCTTGTCGAGGCGGGCGGGGCGCGCCCCGACATCGTGGTCCTCGACGCCGACCTGTCGGCGTCCACGCGGACCCAGCTCTTCGCCGAGAAGTACCCCGACCGGTTCTTCAACATGGGCATCGCGGAAGCGAACATGATCGGGGTCGCCGCCGGCCTTGCCGCCGCGGGCAAGATACCGTTCGCCAGCACCTTCGCCGTGTTCGCCCCCGGTCGGGTCTACGACCAGATACGGCTGTCCGTGGCCTACCCCAGGCTCGGTGTGAAGATAGCCTCTACTCACGCCGGCCTGACGGTCGGAGAGGACGGGGCTAGTCACCAGTCCCTCGAGGACCTGGCCCTGGCCCGCGTGCTCCCGAACATGACCGTGATTGTCCCCGCGGACGGGGCCGAGACCAGGGCCGCGGTGTTCGCGGCCATAGAGCATGAGGGTCCGGTCTACCTCAGACTCGGGAGGGTCCCGGTCCCCGCCATATACCCGCCGGACAAGCGGTTCACCGTGGGGCGCTACGACATGCTCAAGGAAGGCCGAGACGTCGCACTGGTGGCATGTGGGTTGATGGTCGAAGTCTGTCTCCAGGCGGCGGTCACTCTCGCCGCTGAAGACATCCTCGCCGGAGTGGTGAACGCCTCGACCGTGAAGCCCCTGGACGAAGAGACCCTCACCTACGTCGCCTCGCGCGCGGGCGCCGTGGTCACGGCCGAGGAACACAGTGTCCTCGGCGGACTGGGCGGGGCCGTGACGGAGTTCTTGTCCGGGATTCATCCGGTGCCGGTCGTGCGCGTGGGAGTGGACGACCGGTTCGGGCAGTCGGGACGGCCGGGCGAGCTGTTGGAGGCCTACGGCCTGACGGCCTCGCGCGTGGCCGACGCCGCGCGGAAGGCGGTGGCCCTCAAGAAGGGGAGGTAGAAGAAAGCAAGGATCCCGGGGGCACCTCCGGCCTGCCGGGCCTCCCGGGTGGTTCCTCTTGCTCCTCCCGGTCCGTGGCGTGACTAGCCCACGCTTGTGGGCGAGGAATCGCCACCATTCGCTGAATGTCGATTTCCCTTCCCCTCCTCTGCAAAACCTCCGACAGAATCCGTGGATGCAAAAGGATATTGCCCAAACCTGTCGAACCACGGCCCCAGACAAAGAGCCGCGTTACATAACTCCGCAAGCGGCCTCTTCGGACACTCTCTGCTGCGCATCGGGGGAGCACTCGACAACTGGGGCGTCTGTGATGTTCGATTCCCTTTCCGGCGCTCGCCAAGGTCTGCTGACGGTCGCCGGGGGCAACCGCCCGCCCCGGGTTTTCGCACGCAGGGAGGCCATGTCCCTTGATTGAGTTCTACGAGGTCTCTAAGACTTACCTGAACGGCGTCACCGCCCTCCGGGACGTCACTATAACCATAGCCAAGGGCGAGTTCGTCTTCGTCGTCGGCCTCAGCGGGGCCGGGAAGTCCACGCTGGCCCGCCTCGTCTACCGCGAGGAGCTCCCCACGAAAGGCTATGTCTTCGTCAACGGCGTCAACCTCGCCAGGCTCAAGCCGCGCGCCGTGCCCTACCTCAGGCGAAACATAGGGGTGGTGTTTCAGGACTTCAAGCTCCTCCCGCGCAAGACCGCCTATGAGAACGTCGCCTTTGCCCTGCGGGTGACCGGCGCGTCTCCTCGGGAGATAGCCCGCCGGGTCCCCGCGTGTTTGGAGCTGGTGGGCCTCGGCGGAAAGGGTGACGCCTATCCGGACGAACTGTCCGGAGGCGAGCAACAACGGACCGCCCTGGCGCGGGCCATCGCCAACCATCCGCTGGTCCTCGTCGCGGACGAACCTACGGGCAACCTCGACCCGACCACCTCCTGGGATATCGTACGGCTTCTCCTGGAGGTCAACCAGCGAGGGACCACCGTTCTCATGGCCACGCACGCCAAACACATAGTCGACGCGGTCCGCCGGCGAGTCATCACCCTGGACAAGGGCCTGGTTGTCAGCGATAAGCTGCGGGGCGGCTACGGAGATGGAGGGGAGAGAGCATGGGCGCAGGGTCTTTCCGCGTCATTGTCGGCGAGGCCCTGACAGGGATCCGCCGCAACGGCCTGATGAGCGTGGTCTCGTCGACCACGGTGGCCGTGTCCTTGTTCGTCCTTGCCGTCTTCCTCCTGGTGGGCCTGAACGTCGACCACATGGCTCGCGTGATCGAATCCGGGCTCGAAGTCAGGCTCTACCTGGCTGAGGATTTGGAGCCGGTCGACGTCGAGGTCCTCAAGATCCAGGTGGCGGCCCTGGACGGGGTGACCGATGTGACCTACGTGTCCGCCGAGGAGGCCTTGGAGACCTTACGTCAACAGCTGGGGGAGGACGCCGAGCTCCTCGAAGGGGTCGAGGAGATGAATCCCCTCAGCGACTCCCTCCGGGTGTCCACCAAGGGACCCGCGTGGGTGGACGCGGTCGCGGCCAGCGCGGGCAGGCTTCCAGGGGTCGCGGACGTCGGCTACACGCACGACCTCGCCCAACGTCTTCTGAAACTGACCACGTCGGTGCGGGTCGGGGGCCTAGTCCTGGTCGGTTTGATGGTCCTAGCGACCATCCTGGTCATCTCCAACACGGTGCGGCTGACCATCCTGGCCCGGGGCGAGGAAGTCTACATAATGAAGCTCGTCGGCGCCACCAACTGGCTCATCAGGTGGCCGTTCCTGTTCGAGGGCCTGTTCTTCGGGCTGGCGGGCGCCCTCCTGGCGAGCCTGGCCGCCTGGCAGGCCTACTACTGGGCCGTCAACGGCATCTACACCACTATCTCCTTCATCCCCGTCCTTCCCGTCTACCCGCTCGCCTGGCGGCTCGGGCTGGTGCTCCTCGCCCTCGGCGCGACGATAGGCGCGCTGGGTAGCTCCATATCTCTCAGGAGGTTCCTGCGGGTATGAGTCGCCGTGTCGACCCGAAGCGCTCCTTTAGGTTTCTGGTCAGAGTCCTGGCCGCGGTGTGCGTGGCGGCCGTGCTCCTCGGGGGCCCGAGCCTGGGGCCCGCGGGGTATTCACTTGTAGGCGGCGGCCTAGCCCGGGCTGACGAGTTGGAGGACGCCCAGAAAGAACTCGACCGCATTCAGAAGACCATCGAGGAGAAACAGGCGGAGATCAGGCAGCTCGAGTCCCAGAGGAACACCGTCATCCGCGACCTGAACCGGATCGAGCGCGAACTCGAGGGCCTGCAAGCCGAGCTATCGACCTTGCGGCGGGAGCTCCACGCGTGTGAAGCGAGCATAGCCGCAACGGAGGTCGAGATAGCTGACGCCGAGGGCCGGCTCGAAGTGAGAACCGAGCTCATGGGAACCCGCATCCGGGCCATGAGCGAGGTCGGTTACGTCAACTACCTCGAGGTTCTTCTTGGGTCCCGGAGCTTCAGTGACTTTGTTGCCCGCTTCGAACTCCTGCGGCAGATCCTGTCCGCCGACGTGAAGCTCTTCCGAGAGGTCAAGGAAGAGAAGCGGCAACTGGAGGCCAAGAAGGCCTACCTCGAGGAGCAGCGCGCGAACCTGACGCAGATCAAGACGAGCACCGTGGCCCGGAAGGCCGCCGTGGAGCAGAGGCAATTGGAGAAGCAGCGGCTCCAGCGCCGGCTGCAGAACGACATCGAGGCCACGAAAGAAGCTGTCGAGGAACTCGAGCGCCTGTCGAAAGAACTTGAGCGAATCATCTTTGAGATACAGCGCGCCCGGGGGTTGCCCGGCGGCAAGCCGGTCTTCCAGTGGCCCGTCGGTTCGAGCTACCCGATAACCTCGCGGTTCGGTATGAGATACCACCCGATTCTGAAGGTCAACAAGATGCATACCGGGATAGACATAGGCGCGCCGCTCGGCACCACGGTGAGGGCCGCCGCTTCCGGGTGGGTCATCGTGGCGGACTGGACGGGCGGCTACGGTAAGTGCGTCATCATCGACCACGGCGGTTACTGGTCGTCGCTCTACGCTCATCTTAACAGGATATCCGTAGGCCTCAACACCTACGTATCACAGGGCGACCCCATCGGCGAGGTCGGCTCCACGGGCTACAGCACCGGTCCACACCTTCACTTCGAGATTCGCGACGAAGGCACGCCGGTGGACCCGTTGCGCGGCGACCTCCTGCCCCCGAAGTAGGTCGATTCCTGCCCCGCGGGCTGGCTACCTGTGAGGCCCCGTGGAGGACGAGTCCTTCCGCGGGGAGCGCTGTCTTCGGTTCGGCCCCCTACCTGTGCTCACGCCGGGGCGTACTGTATAATCTAAAACGGCCATCCCAAAGCAGCCCCGTTTTCGGCACACGCTTTCACGCCTCTATACCACGGCTCTTGTGACCGGGCATAAGGGGGATTTCTTCTTGAGACGACGTTTGATTTTGACCACTATCGTGCTCGTACTGGTCACGAATCTCGCCACCTACTCCCTGGCCACCGGAACCATCCCGTGGACCGGTATCCGCTGGGGGACAGGTCAGTTCAACGTCGGGACCCTACAGGACTCGGCCAGACTGCGCGACGTTTACCAGCTCCTCCTTACGAGGTACATCGAGCCGGTTGACGGCCATGACCTCATCGAAGGGGCTCTGAAGGGCATGGCCGAGGCGGTGGGCGACCCTTATACGTTCTACATGGACCCCCAGGCCTATGAGGAGTGGGACATCACCCTCGTGGGCGAGTACGTGGGCGTCGGCATGGTCGTCGAGCAGATAGGCGACTACGTGACGGTCGTGTCCCCCATGCGCGGAAGCCCGGCTGAGAGGGCCGGCCTGAGGCCCAAAGACCGCATCGTGGCGGTGGACGGTAAGGACGTGACCAGGGTCCCGTCGGAGATCGTGGCCGCCCTCATCCGCGGCGAGAAGGGCACCCAGGTGACCCTGACCATCGCCCGCGGCCCGGAGGAGGATGAGGAGCGCTTCGACGTCACCCTGACCCGCGAGTTGATAATCCTCGAAAGCGCCCGTTCGGTGATGCTGTATCCGTCTGAGGGCATCGGCTACCTGCAGATAACCGACTTCAGCCGGAAGACGGTGGAGCAGTTTGATGCCGCCCTGGCCGACTTGCGGAGCAGAGGGCTGAAGGCGCTCGTTCTCGACCTGCGCAACAACGGGGGCGGCTTGCTCGACGTCTGTACGACGCTGGCCGGTAACTTCGTCGGCGAGGGGGTCATCCTGCAGCGTATCGGGCGCGACGGAAACCCCAACGTCGTCAGCGGTTCGGGCAAGGAGCCGCTGGGCGTGCCCCTGGTCGTCCTGGTCAACGAGGGAAGCGCCAGCGCCTCCGAGATTCTGGCCGGAGCCATCCAAGACAACGGTGTGGGGACGCTCGTGGGCACGGTGACGTTCGGGAAGGGGCTCATCATGACCCCGTACGAACTGGGAGGCGGCTCGGTCCTGACGGTAACGACGGAGCGGTGGCTGACGCCCAACGGCGAGCATATCACGAACAAAGGCATAACACCCGACGTAGTCGTAGAGCTTCCTGAGGTCGGTCTGGACGAAGAGCCATTGAGCTGGGACGATCCGGATGACCCGCGTGACACCCAGCTCCGCCGCGCCCTCGAAATCCTCCGGGACGCGCTGGCGCAGGGGAACGAGGGCTGATATTGGACTTCCCGCTCTACGAGATTGCGCGGAGTGTGCTCGGGAACGCCCCGCAGGTCATGTGGAACCCTGGCCTGGGCGTGCGCTTCGTCTTCTATTGGGCCATGGCGTTCTTCGTCTTCTCCCAATACCGGAAGACCGCCGCCATGCAGGCTCAACTCTACGGCAAGCCCAGGCGTGACCCGCTGACCGCCATCATGGTCTCGGTCCTTGAGGGGCTCGGGGTCGGGATTGTCGGCAGTTTTGTCATGACGTTCTTCGGGGTCTCCTTTCTCCCCGACGGCAGTGGCCTCATGTGGGTGCTGGGGACGGCCCTCGTCCTCATGGCCGTCAACCCGAGGCTGATGTGTTTCTCCTACGCCGGGGGACTCGTGTCACTGAGCTACCTCGTGCTGGGCTTCCCAGACGTGAGCGTCCCCGCCCTCATGGGCCTGGTGGCGGTGCTCCACCTCATGGAGAGCCTCCTTATCCTCTTCACGGGCGCGGCCGGCGCGACCCCGGTCTACCTCGAGCACAAAGGACGGCAGGTCGGGGGGTTCTACCTCCAGCGGGCGTGGCCGGTGCCCGTGTCTCTTCTCATTCTGGCGGTGGTCTCTCCGGCCGACGCGGCCCAGGGCGTGGCCATGCCCGAGTGGTGGCCGCTGCTCAGGACGAGCCCCGCGATACTCGCGCACCCCGGGGCCGTGTTCTTCCTACACGCCCTGCCGGCGGCCCTGGGGTACGGCGACCTGGCGGTGACCTGCCCGCCCGAGGTCAAGGCCAGGCGGACGGCCCGCAACCTCGCCGTTTACAGCCTCGTCCTCCTCGGTCTCTCCGTGGCGGCGACCCACTATTCCGCCCTGGTCTGGTTTACCGCGCTCTTCGCCCCGCTCGCGCACGAGGCCATCGTCAGGCTGGGGTCGAGTCGGGAGATGAGGGGACAGGCCAGCTTCGTACCGCCTGAGACCGGGGTCATGGCCCTTGACGTGGTTCCCGGGAGCATCGCGGCGAGAATCGGCCTTGGCCCGGGGTGGGTCATCACCGAGGTTGGCGGGCACGCGGTGACCGGTAAGGTCCAAATGGAGGAAGCACTCGCGCGCGCGGGCCAGATGGGCGCACTGACCCTGACTGCCCGGCCTCCCTGGCCGTCGCGCGCCCGCGCGCGCCCGGAGCCTCGCCTCCTGACCGTGGAGGGCTTCGGAGGCGTCCTCGGGGTCATCCCGGTACCGGAGCCCGGGGACGACATGGGCCTCGGGTTCATCACGGCCAGCCCCATCGCCGTTTTCGCCCGGAAGGTGTTTGGGAAGAAATCGCCCAAGTAACCGGGCACCCGGCGTCCGCCGGGCAGGAGGCCTGAGTTCCATGAGGTCCTTTTTCTCCCCCGAAGGCTGCGCCGTGGTCGGCGCGTCGCGCGACCCCGCCAAGCCGGGACACCAGATCCTGAGGAGCATGCTCGACGCCGGGTTCCCGTCCGCTCGCCTTTATCCGGTCAACCCACGGGAGACCGCGGTCGCCGGCCTTGCGGCTTTCCCCGACCTGGCCTCCGTGACCGGGCCGCTGGAACTCGCCGTCGTGATGGTTCCTCCCCAGGTCCTTGACGAGGTGATGGAGGACGTCCACCTGCGGGTGACCGCGAGAAACGACCTCAGGGCTCTCGTCGTGGCCAGCGGCGGTTTCAGTGAACTGGGGACAGCGGAGGGCCGGGAGAGAGAGGTCCGCCTCATCGAGGCCGCCGGCCGGGCCGGCGTCAGGCTCATGGGTCCGAATTGCATCGGGATCATAGACACGCACTCCCGCGTGGACACGACGTTCCTCCACGGGGTCGTCCGCCGCCCGGGATCTGTGGCCTTCGTCTCGCAGAGTGGGGCCGTCGGGGCGTGGATACTGCAGATGCTCTCGGCTGAAGCGGAACCGGCCGGTTTCAGCAAGTTCGTAAGCCTGGGCAACATGGCTGACGTCACGATGGCCGAGACCCTCGACTACCTGAGGCTTGACGGGGCGACGCGGGCGGTCGGGGTCTACCTGGAGGGGACTTCTGAACCCAGGCCCCTCTTGGAGTCAATTCAAGCCCTCGCCGCGGATAAGCCCGTGGTCGTCCTCAAGACCGGGCGCACGGACATCGGCGGCTCCGCCGCCACTTCGCACACCGGCGCCCTGGCGGGACCGGACCGCGTCTGGGACGGCGCCCTGCGTCAGGCCGGGGCTCTCCGGGTGGACGGCATGCAGGAGTTCGTCGACACCCTGAGGGTGCTGGCTGCGCGCCTGGAGCGGGCGCCCTCGGCCGAGCCCCCGCCCACGCCCATGCGGGTGTTCCTGGTCACCCACGCCGGGGGACCCGGTGTCTACACCATGGACCTCCTGGCCTCCAAGGGCGGGCTCCTGGAGCCGGCCGGGGTGAGCGAGAGGACAAAGGCGGTCCTGAAGAAGGCGGTTCCTCCGCTCGCATCGGTCTGCCGGCCCGAGGGGCACGTGGACATGACCGCGTCGGCCACTCCGGCCCAGCACGCCCAGGTGGTGAAGGCGATTCTGGAGGACCCGGGCGTGGACGCTCTCGTCACCCTGGACCTTCCCATCAGCTTCCTTCCCGAAGAGGAGGTCGCCGGAGCCCTGGCGGAGGCCTGGAAGGACGTAGCGGCGGGAACGGCGGCCGGCAGGATATTCCTGCCCCTTCTCATGCACGACAGATGGAGCCACAGGGGACGGGCCATCCTGGAGCGGGCGGGTCTGCCCGCCCTGGGCAGCCCTGAGAGAGCCGTGTCCGCGCTGGCCAACGTGGCGCGGTACTTCACAGGACGCCGTTCGGGCGCGGCCCCCGGCCGGGGCCCGGACAGGCTCCCCGAACGGTCGCTGGGTGCCGGCGAGCCCCCACGTCCGGGGACGGAGGGCGTGACCCTCAACGAGAAGGATTCCGCCACCCTCCTTGCCGGTTCCCAAATCACCTTCGCCCCGTCGTTTCTCACGCGGGACAGGGAGGACGCCGTCCGGGCGGCCCGCGAACTCGGGTTTCCCGTGGCCCTGAAGCTCTGCTCGGGGAACGTGCCCCACAAGGTCGCGGCCGGCGCGGTGAGACTCGGTCTCAGGAACCCGGAGGAGGTGGCCGGGGCCTTCGACGAACTCATCCTGAGGGCGAAGGAGCTTTTCGGCCCGAAAGACTCGGGTCTCTTCCCCGCCGGCACGGACGGTGTGCTCGTCCAGGCGCAGGCTCCACCGGGCCTGGAGGTCATCGCCGGAGCCTTCCGTGACCCCATCTTCGGACCGGTGGTCGCCGTCGGCCGGGGCGGGACGGCGGTGGGGCGCGACAGGCCCCTGTTCTTCAGGGTGGCTCCCCTCGGGCCGGAAGACGCCCGGGACGTGGTGCGGGAAGCCCTGGCCGAGGTCTTCGAGGCCGAGAGGGCCCGGCCGGCGCGGTTCGGGGCGCCCTACGGCCGGGGCCTCTCCCGGCTCGTCGAAGTCCTGGAGGGTCTGTCGAAACTGATGTTGCTGAGGAACGATATCGTCGAGGCCGACCTCAATCCGGTGATTCTCTATCCGGACGGGCAGAGCTACCGCGGCTCCAATCTCGTGGCCGTGGACGCCCTGGTGAGGCTGAGCGGCGAATGACGGAGGGCTGAAGCCGTGGGGCTGTTCAGGCTCAAGGCCGAGTACGAGCCCAAAGGGGACCAACCCCGGGCCATCGAGGAGATAGCCAGGTCGTTCAGCGGCGGACGGCGGCAGGTAGTCCTGCTGGGGGCCACGGGCACCGGCAAGACCCTGACCGCGGCCCACGTCATAGCGCGGCTGGACCGGCCGACCCTGGTCATCTCGCACAACAAGACCCTGGCCGCCCAGCTTTGCGGGGAGTTCAAGGAGTTCTTCCCGGACAACGCGGTGGAGTACTTCGTTTCCTACTACGACTACTACCAGCCCGAAGCCTATATCCCGCAGTCGGACACCTACATAGAAAAGGACACCCTGCTCAACGCCGAGATAGACAAGCTCCGCCACTCGGCGACGAGTTCGCTGTTCGAGCGACGCGACGTCATCGTCGTGGCCAGCGTGTCGTGCATCTACGGTCTGGGCTCCCCCGAGGACTACCGTGACCTCGTCGTCTCCTTGCGGCGCGGAATGGTGCGCGACAGGAACGAGGTCCTCCGCAAGCTGGTCGAAATCCAGTACGAGAGGAACGACGTGAGCTTCGAGCGCGGCACGTTCCGGGTGCGCGGAGACACCATCGACATCTACCCCGCTTCGTTCGGCGAGAAGGCCATCCGTGTCGAGTTCTTCGGTGATGAGATCGAGCGTCTTTCAGAGATAGACGTCGTCACCGGGAAGGTGCTCGCCGAGAGGGACCACGTCTACGTCTTCCCGGCGAGCCACTACGTGACCGGATCGGCCAAGATACGCCGGGCCGTGGCCACCATCAGCGCCGAGCTAGAGGAGCGACTGGCCGAGCTGAGGGTCCAGGACAGGCTGGTGGAGGCCCAGCGCCTGGAACACCGGACCCGCTACGACCTCGAGATGCTCCAAGAGGTCGGGTACTGCCCGGGAGTCGAAAACTACGCGCGCCACCTGACGGGCCGGGCACCCGGGGAGCCTCCCTATACCCTCTTGGACTTCTTCCCACCCGACCCGCTCATCATGATAGACGAGTCTCACCAGACCATCCCGCAGATACGGGCCATGTACGCCGGTGACCGCAGCCGCAAGGAGACCCTCGTGGAGTTCGGGTTCCGGCTGCCATCGGCTCTAGACAACAGACCCCTGACCTTCGAGGAGTTCGAAGCCAGGGCGATGACCGTCCTCTACACGTCGGCCACGCCGGGGCCTTATGAACTCCGGCGCGCGGACGCGGTGGTCGAGCAGATCGTCCGCCCGACCGGCCTTCTAGACCCGGAGGTCATAGTGCGCCCGACCAAGGATCAGGTGGACGACCTCATAGTCGAGGCCCGAAAGAGCATTGCCGCCGGCGAGAGGGTCCTCGTCACGACCCTGACCAAGAAGATGGCCGAGGATCTCACCGACTACCTCAAGGAAGTGGGACTCAAGGCAAGGTACCTGCATTCCGAGGTCGACACGCTCGAGCGGATGGCCATCATCCGCGACCTCCGGCTCGGGGTGTTCGACGTCCTGGTCGGCATCAACCTCCTCCGCGAGGGCCTCGACCTGCCCGAGGTATCGCTGGTGGCCATTCTTGACGCTGACAAGGAAGGCTACCTCAGGTCTGAGACGTCCCTCATCCAGACCGTCGGCCGGGCCGCCCGGAACGTGAACGGCCGCGTGGTGATGTACGCCGACACCATCACCGGCTCCATGCGTAAGGCCATCGACGAGACGAATCGGAGACGCGAACTGCAGGCGGCGTTCAATGAGAAGCACCGGATCACCCCGGAGACGGTGAAGAAGGCCATCCGCGACCTCCTGGCCGCCACCCGGCCGGTGGTCGACCGGCAGGCCGTGTTGCCCGAGAACCCGAAGGAGATGTCCCGCAAAGAGCTCCAGGCGTGGATAGACCGCCTGCACAAGGACATGACCCGGGCCGCCAAGGATCTCGAGTTCGAGCGGGCCGCCGAGCTCAGGGACGTCCTGTTCGAGCTCCGGGCGGCCATGGCCGAGAAATCCCGGTAAAGTCGACCGGTTCGCGCCCCCACGCTTCTTGGGGCTCGCGCGCCGGCTTGCGGCAAGACCCTCCGTGATTCGACCACATCCCCGTGAGTTCGCTCCAAACCGCCACGGGCACGCGATTCAGGTCTGTAAATGATTCCCCGAGCCCTGCAGGAGGGTCCTCGGGGTTCGCATATATCCGGACTTGAGACCGGCGACTGCCGGAGCAACCGGTCTTCTCGAAGAGGCCCTCCGAGGCGACTCCCGGCGGAAGGAGGTGACGTCATGAGGAAGACCATTCTGGTCCTTCTGGCTCTTTCCTTAGTCCTGATATTCGCTCTCGGCTTCTCAGCCGACGCGGCCACCTCTGCCCGTGGCGGTGTGACCCCCAGCAACATTCCCTGGAACAGGCAGCCGAGCAAGAAGGTGACGGTGGAGTTCAAGGCCCCCGAGACGTCGGGCGACGTTTCCGCGGCAGCCCTGACCAAGATCGCGCTGATCATAGGGATTTCCGACTACTCCGGAACCTCCAACGACCTCAACTACTGCGACGACGACGCTCGCGAGGTCTACGACACGCTCGCGGGCAAGTACGGGTTCCCCACGAACAACATCACCCTGCTCCTAGACAGCAAGGCCACCGACGCCAACATCCGGGCCGGCGTGGATTGGCTGATCGCCAACAGCGGCCCCGGGTCGAGCGTCGTGTTCTACTACAGCGGTCACGGGAGCCGGTCGTCGAGCAACATGGACTCCGATGCCGAGAAGCAGGACGAGTGCATCATCCCCTGGGAACTCTCCCGCATCTGGGATGGTGAACTCGCCGCCAAGTTCGCCCAGTTGACCTCGACGAACAACTGGATATGCTTCGACTCCTGCTACAGCGGAGGCATGAACGACATCGGCAACGGCGGCGAGGTCGTGACCA
>QZJP01000093.1 GCA_003599345.1 Bacillota bacterium
AGGATCGTGATGCCGCTCGTCGGCGAGCAGATCTTCAGCGCCTCCGGCCAGCCGTCTTCGCAGCCGGGATTCCATGCGTGGATGCCGTTCAGAGAGCGCATCACATCACCTTACGCGAGCTTCTCCGTGATCTTCACGATGTTGTACCCGTCGTTTGGGAACGTCTCGGGGTCAGTGTCCGGCCAGGTCACCTCTACTTCCGCGTAGAAGGTCCCGGCCGTATCGCTATCCCCTGCCTGCCACTCATATTCACACTTGCCGCGGAGGGCCTCGGTGCCATCATCGCGATTGATCATCTCCGCGTCGACCTTGATCGCACCGCCAGGCGTTTTCATATGCAGCCGCACGGCGGTCGCCGTGCTGATATTCACAGGGTTCTTGTCGGCGTCCTTCAAGATCACGACGTAGGAGGGCCGCAAGTTTCCCTGCTTCAGATAGAATATCTCACTCACCCCGCCTGCACCTCCGCGTAGGTTCGACCATCGTCGACGAGCGCGGCGAACGTCCGGCCATCGGTCACGAGCACAGCATACGTGGGCGACTTGACGGCCGGGATCGCCCCCAAGCCAAGGATGCTCGCCGCCAGCGCCGCGGCGAGCGCCGTGGCCACCGCCGCCGGCATCGCCCCGCCGCTTTGGAACTCCGCCGCTAGGGCCTGAGCCGTGGCGGTCGCGAGTGCCGCCGCAAGGATCGACTGGCCGCTCAGCGTCGCCGCCGGGCTGAGGGCCGTCGCCGTAGTCAACATCGCCGCCAGCACGGATCCGCTTTGGAGCTCCGCGCTGGGCGCGAGCGCCGAGGCCGTGACGAGCTGCGCGAGCAGCGTGCTCGCCGAGACTCCGATGAGCGCCGCCGCGGGCGAGGCTGCCTGCGCTGTCGTGAGGGCGGCGAGGAGCGCGCTGCCGGCGTTGAGCGAGGCCACCGGGCTTAGGGCACTGGCGATCGCGAGCTGTGCCGCGAGCGTGGCCGCGCCCTCGGCGGTGATGACGGCCGCGGGCGCCAGGGCGGTGGCGGTCACGAGCTGTGCGGCGAGCGTCGAGCCGGCGTTGAGGCTCGCCGCCGGGCTGAGCGCCGTGGCGGTCGTGAGCGCCGCAGCGAGCGTCGAGCCGGAGAGGAGGCCAGCACTCGGGGACAGCGCGCTCGCGGTGGTGAGCGCGGCGAGGAGCGTCGAGCCATTCTGAAGCGCAGCCGCCGGCGACAGCGCCGAGGCCGTCGTGAGCTGGGCCGCGAGCTGCGCGCCGCCTTGGAGCATCGCCGCGGGGCTCTGGGCGGTGGCCGTGGCAGCCTGAGCCTGCAGCGCGGAGCCCGAGTTGAGCGATCCGGCTGGCGAGGATGCGCTCGCCGTGCAGAGCGAGGCGGAGAGCGTGGCCGCACCGCCACCGGCCGGTGCCTTTACTACAGTCCAGTAGCCCCGTCGTGTCCAGTACAAATCCCACCGAGTGACGGGATCGTACATCTGCCATACTTCGGTAGGCGAGAACCAGCGATTATAGATGCGAGCGTCGCCAAACTGAGCATCGGTGTACCTATTAGCAGCACTGTCGTAGCCGATTTCCGTTGGATAGGTGTCAGTGTAGCTGATCGAGCCGGCACGGGTAGAAGCCGATTGAGCTACTTGAACCCCATTGATGTACCACCTCGCATAGTCGCCGCTTTTCCACGTTCCCAGAAGTAGATAATCTTCATTCGCGGATAGTCGAGACTCTGAGGTTCCTCCACATCCAACATAGCCACCACTGACAACCACACCAAAAGAGGCATCCGTTGTCGAGTCGTTGCCCGACAGCTTGATGACATAGCAGAACCACGGGCTGGTGGTGCCCGAGCGTTTGACAAGGCACTCCTCATCTTTGTGGAAAGTAGTCGTTGTCACTCTGACCCATATCGCCAACGTTATGGCTGTGGTAGGGTCTTTGATGTTGCCGAGATCGGTCTTGCTGGTCGTGCCGTTGTAGGAGTTAAGTCCACCCAGCGAGCCGCCGGTCGTTACATGGCTCACAGCCGTGTGCGTGCCGTGGCGACCTCGGCCACTCAGGTCGCGCAGCACGCTCGCCCCACTTGACGCCAAGGGCGGCCACCAGCCCACCAACCCCTGGGCCTGTGCTGAGTCCTTGTTCAGGCTGAACGGCTCGCTCGGTGGCAGCAGTAGCCTACGCAACAGTCTCTCCGTAGGTGGTGTAACGTACCGTGTTGCTCGCTGCGGCGAGGTCTTGACCAGTCTTGTTCTCGATGAGCAGCTTGAAGTGACCGGCCGGGACCGGTAGGCCAGCTATCGTCACCGTGCGGGCATTGGTCGCCGCGTCGAAGGCAGCCGAGCAAAGATGGTTGCTCGGACTAGGATCGGTCGAGGCATCGCCATACGAGAATGTCACGCCACCGTCTACTGACGGCAGCAGGTACACCGCGATGTGCGCGCCGGCAGACCGAGCCACGCCTTGGGCGGCGAGCGCGATTTCGAGAGTCATGTACCGCGCAGTGTTGGCGGCGATTGCTGCGCCGAGCACGTTACCGTCGTTGGCAAGGCTGTTTAGCTCAGCACCTAGGTAGTCAGTTTGTGCCGGCGGTGCAGTCCACGTTACGGCGCCCATAGCCTACCCCCTAGACCAGCAGCACGGTGTTGACCCAGTTCTCCACGATGGTCTGGAGCTGGGCGTCGGTCAAGACACCATCAGTACTCAGCGTCGTGGCGTCGGTGGCCACGTACTTCATCGCCTGCTCGGCGTCGCCGTCGACCTGAGAATCCAGCTTGAGCGCCGAGTTGCACCAAGTCTGCTGGTTCGCTGTCGCCCCTGCCCCTAGCGCCTTAAGGTACTGGGCATACTTGACGAGCGCCACCTTGACGCGAGCCTCTATTTCACCGTTGGCGCGCCATAGGTTATAAATGCCCTTGTAGTCGAGAGCCATAGCTACACCTCGCCGTAATCTTGCCTATCCCGCCCACTCCTGCAGCCTCTTGAGCAGGTCGGCCGGGTACCCCTCGCACCAGTCGCCCTCGGCCGTGCTGGCGACGTACGTCCCTCGATGGGTCGGCCCCTCGAGCCGGACGACGTCGTGCAGTACGAACGTGCCGACCTTCTTGAGGGCCGCCGGGTCGGCCTCGAGCACGTCGTCCCGGATCGGGCTGCGTGGGTCGGCCGGATCTTTGCGCAGGTCCGGCCGCACCTCGTTAGTGATCACCTTCAAACTGCCAGGCACCTTGACCAGTGCCTCGAGCTGCGCGACCGCCAGTTGCTCGTCCATTTCTCCTCCTGCTAATTGGTGATGATCTTATGCCGGCGCACCCACCGTGATCTCACATAGTCCGCTCGCGTTCCACTGAACGCGAAACTCGCCGTTGTTGGAGCTGATGTCGGCGTCCGACTGTTGGTAGGCGATGAGCGGCGAGGTGCCCGCGACGCCCGTCTGCCGGTCGCTCACGACGGCGACGCGGGCCGTGATCGTGGAGGCGGCCCACACGGCGTCGTTGGCGTCCATCGTGATCTTGTTCGTGGCCCCGGTGTAGGTGATCGTCTTGCCGGCGAGTTGCACGCCGCCGGTCGCGTAGTTGCCCGAGGCCGCGTGCTCGTTGCTCAGGTCATCGACGTAGTCATGGACGTCTTGGTCAGGGACATAGAGCGACGTGTGCAGCGTGCAGTGGATCGCATCGTCCAGCCAATCGATCTCCTTGTTGAAAGCCGCCAAGAAAACCTTGCCGAACAGAGCGCCAACGACTGCCATCTAGCTACCTCCTGAGTTATTCCGCGCGGAAACTTCCGGCGGCTCTGCTCCGGGCACCTTGGCCAAAGCGTCCCGCAACGCCTTCGGTACTGGCACGCCAGCGCGTGTCGCATTCTCAACGATACTCAGTCCCTCGTGCGCGATCAGGAAGCCGGCCACCGCGCTGGGCAAGATACCAGCGAGCTCCGGAGCGGCTGCCGCGTTGAGTAGATAGGCTACGCCCACCAGCAAGAGCATCATGGCCTTCTTCCCCGCGCCACGGAACGAGACCTCACTCGAGAGTGACCTCGTCACGTAGCCGGCGAGCAAGCCAGAGACGACGTCGCCGAGCATCATTAGGATCAGAATCTGGACGAGGGGAGCCAGCCCACTCCACAGCTCGACCATCACGGCCGCGGCTAGCCCGAACAGCCTGACCGCCCACGCGGTCCACGTGTCGATTTGCATGTCTACCCTTCCCTCCTTTCAACTCGGGGCTTGTGCCGACCCGCTCCCAGCCGAGCGGGATCATGGCAGCCAAAGCGCGCGAATCCAGCGGTAGCCCACTGCCCCGTTGCCATTGAGCTCTGCCGTGTGGACGTCCAGACCGCAGACATGCTCGGTGGCCGAGGCTACGGCGATGACGTGCTGAGCGAACAGGCTCGAGATGGCCGAGCCGCTCCTGCGCACTTCAGGCCCATTGTCGGCGCCGACTCCCACCCGGATGTACGTCAGGTCATCCGAGAGTATCTCGGCCGCCGCCATGATCAGGAGCAGGCCGTAGGCGCCGCCCGGCGTGATCGATACCGTGAGCACGTCGGAAACCCAGTTGTTCTGGTTGGTGCCGTTCCATGTGGCGGTCGCTGAGGCAACGGCGGTAAGAAAGCCCTTGTGCTCGAGCGCGTTCGCCCCGGCGTTGACTACCGGCCACTGGCCGGCCGTGCCGATGCCGAGACGGGCGAGGGCATTCGCGCCAGTCGCGTAGCATATGTCGCCGGCGGTCGTCACTTTGCCCACGAACGATTCCGCCCAGTTGTAGTAAGTGCTGCCGTTCAGGGTCACCGCCGTGACCGTCTCGCCCGCAATGTAGAGGTGGTTGCTGTAGGCCATTTAGCCTGCCCCCCTTCCGCGGTCCCGCAGGAGCTCCTTCACTCGCTCCGTCTCGGCCTCGAGGTCATCTATGCTCTGGCTGGGCACCCAGGAGCGGATGGCGATGACGCGGCGCGCATCGACGTCGCGCGGTAGCCGTGCCGGTCGCTCGAGCAGCGTCCGCTCGATACGTTGGAGGATCTCCTCGTCGGGCCACTCGACGTCGTACCGGTTGCCACACAGTACGCAGGTCGTGTGGTCTATTCCCGGGGTGCAAGCGATGCCGGCGCCGCAGTCGCACTCGATCGCCCAACGCGAATCGTTCACGAAGACTTTCTGCGAGCCGATAATGTGCTTGATCGCGATGCCTCTCATCGCTAGTGCGGACTCGATCTTCCGTTCCACCTCGGCCTCGGTCGGGATTGGCCCGCCATCAGGATGAACGAAGCGATCCATCACGTCCGCTCGGCGCATGATCCTGTCGTTTCGCATGAGCCCTCCTAGTATCCGAGCACCGTGGTTTCCCCTAAGACCGCGTAGGGGGCGAACTCGTCGTCGCCGTTTGTGACATGCCAGTATTTGGTCGGATCAGAAGGCCAGAGCGTCCAGATGAACTGCCAGCGAAACTCCTCGCTGATCAGAACCTCGATGCACTGCACCTCGTAGTCAGCCTCGATCAGCGCGCCGCCGCCGGGCCGCCGTCGGATGGTGTAGCGATCGCCGATCTCGGTGCCCAGCACGATCGGCCAGAGCCGGTCGTCCCCCTCCGGATCGAGCACGATCGTCTTGATCCGCCACTGCGGATCTTTTCGCCGCGCGAGCAGCCAGTTTGCGCGGTCGGCCATCTCGCTGTCGCTCGCCGCCAGCAGGTCCGTGTCTGGCAGGGTGCGCGCGAAGTGGTCGAACTTCGAGGCGCCGTCGCTCGCCGTCTGCGCCGCGCCGTTCTTCCTCTGACAGACCACCTCGTTGTAGAGCTCCGAGTCATCGTAGCTGGGCTCGAAGTCCACGTAGGGCAACTCGTCGCCGCCGCCGTCGCCGAAGATCGCCTTGGGGGTCTGGTGATCCGGACGCAACAGGTAATGGCGGTCCCGGAAGTACAGCGCCCCCTCGCGGCCCATAAAGAGCTGCCCGTACTCGGCCTTCTCGACGTCCTGCAGGTGTGCCAGGGCGTCGACCTTGTCGCTAGCCGTGAACGTCTGGGCCTGCACCGTAGTCTTGCCAAGCATCACATAGCGGTCGCCACTCGTCGGGGCGAGGATGGTGCTCGTGCCGAGCTGCGAGTTGGATAGCGAGTCGAGTACCCAGGCGTCGCCCGTGGTCCAGCCGATGTCGTCGAGCACCTCGTTGACCCGCTCACTGGAGAGCTGCTCCGCGTAGGCCTTGTTCAGGATCTTCTTTGCCAGCACCTTGAAGCCATCGGTGGCCGTCAGCGTGACGTAGAAGTCGCCGACCTCGAAGGCGGGCGGCCAGCCGTCGACGTAGCCCGCGAACATCGGGTAGGTGACACCGGCCCAGACGGCGCTCTGCCAGAGGCGGCGGGTCGGCTTGAGGTTGCCGTAGTAGGGGCCGCCATAGTACGAGTAGCTGTTGTGCGCGGCGCCGGCCCACCGACAGTTATCGAGGCCACCAATCACAGGGTAGTGCGTGACGGTAGGGCCACTCTGCAGCTGGACGTCATCGATCCGGACCGTAAACGTATCCCCATTGTCGAGATTCGTGATGTCGAGCATTGCCCGCACCTTGGCCGACAGCACCGGAGCGACGACGTTCAGCACCTCCAGCATCACCCAGTCGCCTGTGACGGCAGTCAGCGAACTAGACCCGTACTCCCCCACGAGCGTATCGTCAGCCTGCCTGATCTGAATCACTATCCTGATGGCGCAGCCGGAGATGACCGAGACGTCTAGGGTAGCCTTGAGCGACCATGAATCGCCGGGGACAGTGCTGGCATACTCCGTTTCCATCACGGTGACGCGACGCGTGGCCGTGAGGCCGGAGAGCGGGAACATAGTCAGTACGCACTGGCTGTATCCCACGCCTCGAGGGGTGCCTATGTCTTGCAAGAAAGTGATCTGCCCGTTCAGCTCCGAGCTTGAGAGCCATCGAGTCCAGCCGGAGCTGAGGCCGGGAATCGAGCCTACTCCGCGCTCGAAGGTAGGGTCTTTGCAGTAGTTCTCAATCTCACCGGCGAAAGTCGGATCGAAGCGCCGATCTTGGTTGTCGAGCACGCCCGAGTAGGTGCCAGCTTGAAACGGCTCCCGCGGATGCGACCGGCCGCGCCTGATGTGGATCGGCCCCCGGATCTTGCCGGTCACGTCGATCTTGGTCGGCGCCTCCGTGGGCCGTGTGCTGAGGGCGAGCTGGCTTAGCAGTGCTGGCTGGGACATTTCACCGCCCCCAGATGCGGCCGCCGTTGCGGTCGCCGTGCTCGATGTGCTCCTGTCGCATGATCTCGGCCACGATGCGGCCGTTCATCTTCACGTAGACCGGCTGTTTGGCCAGCGCCATGGCGAGCCGGTCATAGTCGATGATGCCGCCCCGATCCAGCGGGGCGACGAGCTCCGGCCGCCCGTTCATCGCCAGCGCCGCGATGGTCGGGCCCGTGACGATGGCGCCGGTATCCAGCGTCGGGATCAGCGGGATGTCCGGCGTCTCGATCTTCCAGCCACCCCACTCGCCGCCGCCCATCCAGTCCGGCTTCTTCACTGAGGGCAGCGTGAAGCTGAGATCGTTCCACGCCTGCAGCAGATTGTTGAGCATCGCGATCACGGCATTGATGCTGTCCTTGGCAAACTGAGTGTAAGCCTCCCAGTTCTTGCCGGCGTTCTTCGTGAACTCGCCCCATCTACGTCCCGCCTCGTCGGCGAAGCCCTGCCACGCCTTCCCCAAGTCGTCGATGCCGCGCATGATCGGCTCTTTCATCAGCCCCCAGCCGATCGCGACCGCGGCGAAGGCCCACACGAGCGGCCCGCCGAGGAATGCGGCGATGAGCCCCACCGCGGTGAGGATGCCGCCCAGCAAGAGCCGGTTCTCGTCTACCCACCTGGCGGTATCGCGCAGCCAGCCCACGGTGTCGGTGCCCAACCGAACCATGTTGCCCAGGAACCGCACGACGTCCTTGGCGTTGTTCGTGAGCCCCCGGACGTCCTCCACGGCCTGCCCGCTCCCGATCCACTCGAAGAAGCCGACCATCGCCTCCTTCGCCTTCGGCCCGATCTCCTCGAGCCCGCCGGCTAGCACGTCGCCGATGGCCTCGCCCCACGCCATCACCTGCGGCTCGTTCGCGTCGAGGTACCCCAGCAGGTCGGCAAGGCTCTCCTTCGCTCTCGCGAAGACCGGCTTCCCCATCACCTTCTCGAACTTGATCCAGATGTCGCCGAGGTTGGAGACGATGCCGCGGAAGGTGGTCATCTGCTCGGCCATCATGCCCTTGAAGCGGACGTCGAGCGCCTCCTTGACCCGGGCGAGGGCCTCTTCGGTGGGCGTGACCAGCGAGCCCTGGGCGTCCCACTTCAGCCCCTCGATGTCGCGCAGGTTGATGCCGAGGTACCGAAACGCCTCGACGGCCTCGCCGAGCTGGCCCGCGGAGAGCCGGCCGAAGGCGGAGATCACCTGCTCGACGGGCTTGCGCATCCCGGCCGCGACGTTGCCGACGGTGTCGAAGTAGTCGACGGCGTTGAGGCGGAACGCCATCAGGAGATTCGTCGCCTCGGTGAGCTCGGGGATGTTGAAAGGCGTGCCGGCCGCCTTCTTCTCGATGAACTCGAGCATGGCAGCGGCACGCTCCTCGGCGCTGCCTAGCGTCCGGCCGACGAAGGAGGCGAGGTCGGCGTACATCTGCTTGAGCTGGTTGACGCCGCCGCCCTGCGTGCGCTGAACCCTCTGCATCGCCGCGGCGTAGCCCTGACCGGCCTTGGCGATCGCCTCCTGGGCGTCGCGCACTGTGCGCGCGTACTGCCGGGACTCCTCCGCCTGCCGCTCCTTGAGCGCCGCCAGCTTCTCGGCCTCGGACTCCTTGTAGGCGGCGAGGTCCTCGTCGTACTTCGCCTTGCGCTTGGCCACCGCCGCGGCGTACTCGGCCTCCTCCTCGGCCATCCGCCGCTGGAGCTCCGCTACCTGTCGATCGTGCGACTCGCGCGCCGCGGCCTCCTCCGCCTCGTACCGCGCCTTGGCCGCCGCCTCCGCCGCCGTCAAGGCCTCCTTGGCAGCGTTCTCTTCCTCGACCTGCTTGGCCTTCTCGCGCGCCTGAAACTGCGCGAAGGTCTGGTTTTGGAGCGACTGCTCCTGGGCGAGGCGGCTGCGCAGGGAGGCAAGGAACGCCTGATCGGCGCGCGCGCCCTTGGCCTGCTCCTCGGCAATCGCCTGCTGGATGAACTCGGCGTTGCGCTCGGCCGCTTCCCGCTCGCGCAGGAACCGGTCGGGGGCTGTCCGCGCCTCCTCGGCGAAGCGCTGCCGGATGGTGGCGATCTCCTCCCGGTAGCGCCGCTGTCGGTCGGCCATCTCCTCGTCGAAGCGCCGGCGCCGCTCCGCGCTCTGTCGGGTGAAGGCGGCGCTGTACTCGTCGAGCTGCCGGCGAAGGCCGTCCATCGTGCGGCCGTGGCTGCCGGAGAGCTCGGCGAGCGAGTCGCCGAGATCCTTGGCAAGGCGCGCGAGCGAGCGGGTACCCTCCTTCTCGAGGTTCCCGAACTCCTTGGCCAGCTTCTCGAGGGCGTAGCGGTGGTCTTCCGCGGCGTCCGCCATCCGCTGTTGGGCGTCCTGCATCGAGGAGGCAGCTCCCGCCGTGGCGGCCGCGAGCTCCTCCTGGGACATCGCCGCCTTGCTCGACTCCGCCGCGGCGTCCGACATGAGCACCTTGAACGACTGGCGCATCGACTCCACCTCGGCGTTGAAGTTGAACATGCCGCCGACGGCGCTCTGGATGGCGCCGGTGATGCCGCCCAAGGCCTGCAGGCCCAGCATCCCCGTCATGAAGCCCGCGGCTTGCGACGCGACGCTGCCCAGCATCGAGCCCAGCCCGCCCAGGGCGCTCGACGTCGCCCCGGCGGCCTGCTGGAGCCCCTTGAGGGAGTGGCTCGCCGCCTGCACCGGCCGGCTCAGGCCGTCCTTGCCGACTACGTAGACTTCGACGACGTTAGACATCTGCCCCTGCTACTCGTTAGGATTCTGGCGCGCCCGCATACGCGCCACCTGCAGCGCCTCCCAACGCTCTACCCAGAGCGCGGGCGCCTTCTCGATCTCCCACGGCGGAACGTGCCACGCCTCCGCCAGCAACAGCTCCTCTACCCAGTCGGGGGGCTCGACGGGGTGCCCTCGGAGGGCGAGGACGAGTCGCTGGCGCTCGCCGGGGGGACTGTCGACGCCCCCGCCGCCCTGAACAAGGCGTCGAACTGATTGGCCGAGAGCTTCGCGAGCGCCTCCTCGACGGGTGTGCCGTCGTCCGTGGCCAGTCGCGGCACGACGAAATCCTCGGCCTCGTCGAGGGCGCGCAGGATCTCCACCGGATCGTTGGAGCGCTGCGCGGCCATCATCCGGGCGTGGATCTGTCGATAGCGCTTGCGCTCGCGCCACGAGCCCTCCTCGTCGGGATCGATCGGCCGGATGAAGAGCTTCGTCTTGCGCTCTGCCTCCACGGCCTCCGGTTTCTCTTGCTCGGGCATAGGACCTCCTGTTTATTCCGCGCGGAATTGGATCATGCGAACACGGTCGTTCGGGCGGTCGTGACGATCACCTGCAGCATGTAGGTGTTGGTCGGATCGTAGACGGCGTGGAGCGTCAGCTCGTAGGTGCGCGTGCCCTCGTCTTCGCCGCCGAGGTCGACGAGCTTCCAGGCGCCCGGGATGTCGACCGTGATCTTTTCAGTGTCGGGCCCGGCGCCGATCAGGGCATTGTTGCCGAACTCGAGCCGGACGATCCGCTTCGTCGCGGCGTCCCAGTTGTTGTACTCGGTGAGCGCTGCGGCCGGGCTCGCCTCGAACCCGATCTTGGCCTCGACCTCTACCTCGCCGATCGACATGGCGCCGGCGTTCAGGGTGTTGTCGCCGAAGTACTTCCGCTTGAGGTTGTTCTTGAGCGAGACGTCCCACGAAAGGAGCGTGTTCGCGACGTTCGTGCCGCCCGGCGCCGCCCCGAAGGCGTCGATGTACATCTTCGATTCCCAGCCCTCGAAGACGGCCGGGACGCGATCGGTCAGGCCGCCGGTGTGCGCGTTCGGGATCATCGCCTTGCCGAAGACCTCGCCCGTGAGCAGGTTCTCACCGGCGATCGAGCCGGCGATCTTCAGCGAGTCGGCGTAGACGCCAGCCGCCTGCCACGCGCGCGCGCCGTCGTGCCACTCTACCGTCGCGCTGTCGAGCGTATCGCCCGGCGTGTAGGTCCACGTCTTCGTCGCGCCGGCACCCTGGCCGGTGACACCGCCCTTCAGCCCGATCTCGAGTAGCTCGAGGATCTCGGCGGACATGGGCAGGACAAGCGTGCCTCCGACGCGGGTGGGCCCCAGGGAGAGGTTGCGAGTCGTCTGCCGGCTCGCCGTCAAGAACTTGTGGATCCGCGGCTCCCGCTCGCGCGTGAGCTTGGGATCCCGAAAGTACATCCGACGGGTCGCCGCGACCGGCGTGCCGTAGGCGACCTCCTTGCCGAATTGGACCAGACCCCGCCAGGTCTCTCCGGCCATCTAGCTACCCTCCTCCGGCGCCGGGTCCGGCGCCACCTCGTACAAGACACCACTGTCGACGAGCCGGCGCTGCTCGTCCGATAGCGCCGCGTATTCTTCGTGCGTTAGGTCACGCGCCGGCACGTCTTGGTAGAAATGCCGGTACCCCTCGCGCTCGCCGGTGTACTTTGCCTTGATGTCCACGGCCACCTCCTACGGATAGTTGCGAGACTGCTTGACGCGCACCAGTACCGGGTAGCGTCGGAACTCCTGCCCCGCGATCGGCACGTACTGCGGATCGTCGGCCCCCGAGAAGTCCGCCTCGAGCGACTCCACAGTGCCCGCGAGCGTGCGGTCGTCGAAGAGAGCCTGCTCCAGCTCCTTCAAAAGATCGGCGAGTGTGCGCTCTGCCGTGCTGACGTTGCCGTCCGTACGGTAGCCGAACGTAATCAAGAAGTTCTGCCAGAGCGAGCGCAAGCCTGCCGCCTTGTCCTTGGGATTGAGCCCGCCCAGGGTGACGTAGGCGGAGACCTGATTGCTCAACGAGCCCGGGACGCCGATCTGCACGTCCTGCATGCTGGCCAGCCCGGAGACCAGCGTCTCGAGCTGATCGAGCACCGCTTTCGGATCGTAGGCCATCTACGCCGCCTCCCGGTATTGGCTCCGCAGCCCCCCGCCGCGCCTGACCTCCATGTGGTAGCTGCGCCGCAGGTGAGACGTGCGCCGCCACTTCGGCTTGCCGCCCCGGCCCATCGGGATCGGCACGCTGTAGACCCGCTCGAGCAGGAGCTGCTTGGTCCGCATCAGCACGTCCAAGCCCGCGGCCTTCAGCGCCGCCAGCACCGCAGCCGCGCCCCGCGGCAACGCCTCGCGCACGCGGCCCGGAATGGTCGGACGCACCTCCTGAAAGGCGTCCGTGAGGGCAAAGCTGCCGCCCAGCCGGCGCGCGAGCCGGCCGTCCCGCCGCCGGCCGAACTCGATGCCCCAGGAGTAGACGACGTCGGTGCCCACGCGCACGACGGTCCGCCCGAAGGTGGCCGCCGCCCCCTGAATCTCTCGAAGATAGGCCTCCGCTTCGCGCAGGCCCATGACTCGCACTTCCATCACGAGGACCTCACTAGGTCGCAGCTCCGGTAGACCACCCCGCCCGACGGCGGCCAGGTCGGCGCCGCGAGCGAGCCAGCGACCACGTTCCACCGTTCGCCGGCGACCTCCACCTGGGCGCGCTCCGGCATCTCGTAGTCGGGTCCCCACACGAGCCGGCGCATGGAGACGAGCTCCGCGCGCTCCGAGGCCGACGTCGCCCCCTGGGCGGAGACGATGGCCACCCGGCAGGGCAGATCGTCCTTGGCCAGGACCGTGTAGGCGCCGGTGGCCGGATCGGACGTGTAGACATCACACAGCTTGTCTAGCAGCACGGTCGGGATCGTCGGCGTCCTAGCCACCCTTCACCCTCCTCGGCCAGCGTCCGAACGCCAGTACGAGCAGCCACGGCGCGAGCGGCTCGAAGATGCCGAGCGATGGGCCGAAGATCACCCGGTCGATGATCCACACGCGCCAGCGGCTATCCATCGCGTCCCGCCTAGCCATCGCGCAGCACCTCGTTTTGCAGCCGCTCGCGGTACCCGAACGTATCGCCCGGGTAAACCATCTCGGCCACGTCGAAGGCCGCGCCCTCGTCCGCCGCCTCTTCCTTGTCGGCCTGCTCGCGCAGCTTGTCCGCGCGCTGCATCAGGGCCCGGGCCACCGCCGGGCCGTCCATCGAGAGCTCGAGCGCGCGGATCACCTTCGTAGTGAGCGCCTCGTCGGAGGCGATGGTCTCGAGGGCGAGCGCCGCCGCCCGCTTGACGACGTTCGACTCCATCGTCAGGAAGGCGTCGACCTCGTCGTCCTGAAAGATCTGGCTCGAGTAGTTGGTGTCCTTGACGAGCAGGCGCACCTTGCCGCGGGTCGTGCTCAGGTCGTAGCTGAAGGTCATTTCCCTGCCTCACCTCGTCCGGGCGTGCCGGTGGCTACAGGCCCCGGCCCCTCATTAGTGATGAGTGGAAAGTGATGCGTGATGAGCCCCCACCCTTCCCCACTCATCACTCGTTACAGATCGACCTCCCCCACGTGCGCGAGCACCGCCGGCGCCATTACGCGCTGGGCATCCCGCGCCGCCTTGACCGCGGCCACCAGCGCCGCCTTCTGCTTCGCAGGCGTCAGCCCGGCGAGCAGCGCCAGCGGCACACTGGCGATGTACTCCACCGCCCCGTCCGTCTCCTCGACGCGCACCGCGAGGTAGGCATCTGTCCCGTCCTTCCACGCCGAGACAATCGTCCCCTTCACGAATCCCTCCCCCCTTAGACGATGTACGCATACTCCACGGAGTAGGTCCAGTTGCCCGCCCCCGAAGGCGTCACGGTCGCCCGCCACACCCGCGGCAGCGGGAAGTTCGCCGTCAGCTCCACCCCCGTGCCGCCGCCAGCTGCACCCACGCCCGGATAGATGATGATGTCGTAGTTCCCGACCCCGCCGCCGAAGTCAGCTCCTGCGCCCACCGCCAGCCCGGTGTAGTTCGAGTCGTTCGACCGCGCATCGACCCGCAGCGCCAGCGTCTGCCCGCCGCCCGGGTTCACCGTCACGTTCAGGCGCACCCACACGCCGCGGCAGTTGTAATTGATCTGATCGGCGCTGCTCGTCAGGGCGTTGCGCACCGCCGAGGGCAAGAGCGTGCCGGCGACGTTGTTCCGCCAGCGCTCCCAGTTCGTCCCGCCAAAGGCGTGATGCGCGGCGACCGCCTTCAGGTACTTGTGTGAAGTTGCCTGCGCGTCGGTGTCCGCGTCCCGAACCGAGACGCGCTGCCCCTGCCCCGTGTCCGGGTTGCGCCCGATCAGATAGGCCGCCACCGACAGCACGTTAGTAGGCGCCTGATCCATTGCATCGTTGATCGCCCCCGCCACCAGCAGCGGCTGCCCGTCCGGGCCATAGAGGCGTACGGCAAGGGGATTGTTTTCGTCTATCGGGTTGCCGCCAAGGATATGGCCCATCTGCCCTCCCCGATCCCGGGTACCGCACCCTAACCAGATGCGGTACCCGTAGTCTCCGCTTACGCGCCGCTTCCGTTGCTCGCCACGCTTGCCTTCGGATCCAGCCTGGTCCCGCCGATGATGTGCATGCCCTTGTAGCGGATCTCGTTGGAGTCGAAGTCGCCCAGCGCCGGCTCGAGGCCGCCGCCGACCCGCTGCGTGTTCGGCGCCTTCTGGAAGAGCGCCGGCTCCTCGTAGCCGCGCAGGAAGGTCACCTCGAGCGCGGGCCGGCCGACGTTGGGGTCGGCGAACAGGAACCAGCTCGTGTTGCCGTTGGCCGCCGTCGCGACGATCGGGATGTAGGGGTCGACGACGAGCCGCACGCGGTTGCGCATCCAGTTCTGCGCCTTGAGCTGCTGCTGGGCCGTGCCCGCCGCGGCATTCGGGTCGATCGTGATCTCGGTCGCGTTGATGATGTTCTGCGCCGTGATTTCGAGCGCCGGCGGCACGACGAGCACGACGACGTCGATGAAGATCGGCTCGCCGTTGGCGTCGACCATCGCCGCGAGCACCTGCATCGCCGTCTGCAGCCCCGTAATAGAGAGCGCGGGGTTGCCAGTGACGATGTTGGCGTTGCCCGCGGTGTAGAGCGAGGCGTGCGGGCCGTTCGCGTCGACGTAGAGCTGCGTGGCAAAGCGCGACTCGGTGCGCCGCGCCCCGCGCGCCAGCCGGGCCGGTAGGTCGCGGAAGGCGTCGAGATCGTCGTTGATGAGCATGCGCCAGTTGATCCCGAAGGCCTTCTCGTAGACCTGCACCTGGGTCAGGTACCCAGTCTCGGCGAGGTCGTCGCTCTGCTTGACCGCGGTTTGCTCGGGCTTCAGATAGTCGGGGTAGTAGCCCCCTTCCAGCCCGTCCATGGCGATGCGCCGCGCCTGGCGGAAGTCGCGCACCGTGCCCTGCCGGGCGAAGGCTCGCCACACGGCCGGCCACTCTCGATAGTTCGCGAGGAGCTGACGGTCGAGGATGTCGCCCATCAGGAGCGGGAAGTCGCTGGTGGACATCGCTTCCTGTAGGCGGTGAGCCGGGATGCGCCCTTCGTAGATGCCAGCAAGGAAGTCGGTGGCCTCGGCGAGGCGCTGCATGTACATCGGCGAGCGCGAGCCACCGCGGATCAGCCGGCCGCTGCGGGCATAGAGCTGCTCGACCTGGGCCTGCTCGGCCCGGATGGACTCGCGGAGCTCCCAGAACTCCATCGGCTTGACTGCTGCAACGGTCATTGTCGTTACCTCCTCCTCTCGGTGGTTACGCTACCCGCACGCCAAGCACGTACACCGTGCAGGCGGCGTTGCCGCCAGCCTTAGTGCGCGTGATTTTCAGCGTGCCGCCGGCCGCAATCTCATGCTGGGCGTCGTCGATCGTTCCCGCCCGGACGACGGTCTGATCGTTGACGTTGATGTCCAGCGCGTTGGTGATGGCGTTCGCCCCGTTCTTGGCCTGAACGGTGTTTGCCGCCCCTCCGGCGGCACCGGTCTTGACCGCCCACACGTCAAGCACGCGGGTCTTGTGGGTGAGCACGGTGTCGACGTCGCCGGTGGCCGCGTCGGCGATGTCGATGCGATGCAGCACCGGGATGCCACCAACCACGTTGGCGTTCGCTACGTTAGCGAGCTTCACGCCGTTCAGAATGCCGTCCGCGATCTGCGTGAATCCGGGCGGCAGCTTCAGCACGTTGATCGTCGCCGTGGCGCCGGCGTTCACCGTCTCGAGGGCGATGCCGAAGAAGTAGCCGCTCGACTTCTTCGAGAGCTTGGGGGTGTCCGCGTCGACGTAGTAGATGGCGTCGCCTACCGCCACCGCGGAGTTGCCCCCGTCGTCCACGCCCTTAACCGAGAGGTCCCAGACCCCGACGCCGAAGTCGACGCTCGTGTTGGTCGCCGCGTTGCCGCCATCGCCCTCGTCCGTGATGGCCACACCAGTGAAGGAGCCCACGCGCACCGGGTCGCCGGAGTTTGGCGCCGCCGGGTCGCTGCAGACGACCGAGAGGATCGTGTCGTCGAAGACCTTGTTCTTGGCCACGTTCTACCTCCGTCCTGCCGCCGCGATCTTGGCGGCCGATTCGTTCAGGCCCAGCCGCTTGAAGGACTCCTCGATCTGCCGCTCGGAGTCCTGCAGAGCCGCCGGCTCGCCCCCCTCGCTCGGGCCCATGCCGCGGATCTTGCCGGAGCCGACGATCGCCTCGAGGTAGGCCATCTCCTGCTTGGCCGTCTCGGCGATCTGCTTGGCGAAGGCCTCGCGGTCGAGCTTGCCCTCCGCCACCGGCGGGTTGGCGGCGAGCGCCTCCACCAGCCGATTGCGGGTGAGGTCCGGCATCCCCGCGACCCGGCCCAGCGCCTCGGCGACGAAGCTGCGCGCCTCGGCGAGGAGCGCCCCTTCCTCGAAGCGCTTCACCTTGGCCTCCAGCTCGGCATTGCGCGCTTCGAGGCGGCTGACCTTCTCCTCGAGGATTGCCTTCGCCTCGACCAGTTGCTGAAGATTCAGGTCCACTTGGTCCCCCTCCTTTTGGTCTGTGCGGCCTGGTCGGGCCGCCTCGAATAGCGAGAGGATCTCGCCGCCTCTCCCGGCACGGGTCACGAAATCAACGCTCTTGCCGAGCGTAATGGCCTCGACGATCGGCCCCTTGCGCCCTTCGGCCTCGCCCTCCTTGGAGAGCCCGCCGCCGCGGATCGAGAGCCCGATGTGCTCCGCCAGCTCCTCCACGGGCTTCTGGTAGGCGCCGAACACCTTGGCGCTGGCGTAGAGCCCCGGTCCCTTGGGGCCCTGCTCCTGCCACTTCGCGTCCTCGGCGAGCACCGCCGCGAGGTCGCGCAGGTCGCGCTCCGGACGGCCGGCCTCCTCGGCCTTCGTCGGGTGGTTCCAGTACATGTGCATCCCCGACTTGAAGACCTTGGGGCCGTCGCGCTGGAGCACCTCCTTCGGGTAGTAGCCCGACGTGCCCCAGCCCGGGGTGATCAGGCGCACCGGAATGGTGCCGTCGCGGCGCACCTTCGCCTCGATGAGCTCGACGCAGTCGCCGATGAGCTCGGTGTCCGCGCCGCCCTCGGAGATCTCGGTCGGCTTAGCCGCGGGATCGCCCCCGCCCTCCTCGGTGGGCAGCTCGGCGGCCGACTCCTGAGCCTTCTTTACCGGCTCGTAGGTCGTGACCGCGACGACTTCCTCCGGCTCGCCGAGCGTGACCTTATTGTCGACGAGCGCGTAGCTGCGGCGGTAGAGCTTGCCGGGGCTAACCGAGCCCGACGGCCCCTCGTCCTCGTAGACCACGGCCTGTGGGTAGACGTCGCGGACGTATATCCACCGCTTGCCGGCGGGGTCGATCTCGTTGCGGATCGCCGCACGCAGCAGGCTCTTGATGTCGTCGAAGGACATCTCGGCCTCCTGGAGCTGGCGGAGGGCCTCCGTGGCCTCCTTGCTCTCGTCGCCGCCCGTGGCCTCCGGCACGGCGAGCAGCGCCTCGAGCGCGGTGATCGCCGCCCGGATCTGCGAGGCGGTGGCGGCGCTGATGCGCTTGCCGATCTCGGTTAGGTTGATCTGCACGTCTTACCTCCTCTCGGCGGTCACGCCGCCTTCAGCCGTGTGCCCGGCTTCTGCCGGTACAGGCAATCGCACCGTCAGGCCGGATGGCCCAGGGGCCGCTTGTGTCCGCTCTTGAACGCCTGCCGGAGCGGGATCCAACCCTGCGCCTGATTTCCCCGGCACAGCTTGCTCACCCGGTCATCCCCTACGGTCTGCCAGTACTTCTCGATCTCGTAGCCCTCGCCGGCGAGATCCTCGGCCGCGGCGAGGTTCCCCTCCTCGTAGGCGTTGCCGAGCTCCGTCGCCGCCACCAGCTCAGCCCGGTTCTTAATGTGCCCCTGCGGCCGCGGCGCCGCGAACTCGCGGAACTGGGCGACGATCGCCTTCGCGTACTGGTTGACCGACCAGCCCTGCTCGGCGCCACGGGCGAGGATGCCGCGGATGACCGTCTTGGTGGTCGCGTCCACGTGGCGCACGAGCTCGGCGCCGCACTGGTCGAGGTAGGCGACCGCCCGCGGGTTCTCCAGCGTGAAGGAGAGGCCTGCCGGCGCGAGGTCGGTATAGAGCGACTGGCCGGCGGCCAGCATCGCCTCGGCGACTGCTTGCTCCAAGGGCGCCGTGAAGAGCTCGCGCGCCTCGGCGGAGGCCGCATCGAGCAGCGCCAGGATCGCCTCCCAGTCGGGCTCTGGCGTGGCCACTGGCGCCGCCTCGACGAGGGGCAGCAGGTCTTTCCGCGCGGAAAGACGGCGCGCGAAGGCCTGCCCCTGGGCGACGAAGGCCTTCCCGACAGCCTTGGCCAGCCGCTTCTCGAGCTTGCGCAGACGCCAGCGCTTCGAGACCCGCCGCGCCGCCTCGAGAAACTGGTCGAGGGCATCGAGCAGGAAATCGGCGACGGGATCGCCCAGCGCAAGCGAGAGCATCAGAGCCCCACCTCCTTGGACCGGGCCCTGTCGAGCACTTCCTGCCAGCGCTCGGCGTGGCTCTTGACCTCTGGTGCCGGGCGGCCGGTTAGCCTTGGGACCACGGCGGCCCGGAGTCGCCTGAGGAAATCCGGCCCTTCGGCCACCTCGATACCCAGCTCACGTGTCGCTTCTTGCAGTCGGCCACCGTTTGCCTTCAGCCAATGCATGAAGATGATGTCGGGGTCGCCTGGCTTCAAGGTGCGCTCGGCGATCTTCAACAGCACGTCGACGACCGTCACTCGCGGCGCAGTGTTTGCCCCAGCTTGCGCGGCCTCCCGCGCGCACTCTGGACACAAGCCTGGCCCACCGCAGCGCGCCCTTACTCCGTCGACGTTAGGAACCACCCAACCGTGCCCACTCACTCGAACCGCCTCCCCTCTACGTCGTCGCCGATAATGCCGTCCCGGATGAAGCCGTGGTACTCGCCGACGCAGTTGATCGACGGCGTGACCGTGATACAGGGTGGCTCCCCCGTGACCGTCCAGCCTCCCTCGCCGGCCCCATCCGCCCTGCTGTCCACGCAGAACCAGCGACCTCCCTTGTAGCTCGCGCTGGGCAGGCAGACGAAGATCGGCGGCCGCTTCCCAAGCCAGTCCCGCTTGTACTCAGCCGACAGGATGTGCTCGAGGTAGAAGCCGTCGTGCTCGGGGTCGAGCATCTTGGGCGCGAACCACATATCGCCCACCTCGGGCTGCCTGCCCTCGGCGACTTGCCGCTCGCGATCGATTAGTCGACACGGCCAGCTCACGCCGCCCTCCTCATCACCTCGGCGATCGCCGCCCGCAGCTCGCGCACCGCCTCGACGAAGGTCACCATCGCCTCATCGGTCTCGGAGACGTCCCGCTCCCCATCGTCACCCTGCTCATCGTCTCCCTGCCCGGGCTTCTCGCCCTGACCCTGCTTGGCGATGGCCTGCGCCATCTGCTGCTTCTCGGCCCGCCGCTTCGCCAAGAGCGACTCGCCGTCCTCCGGCGCGATCTTCTTCAGGAGCTCGTCGAGGTCCTCGATGCCCAGCGCCGACAGAAGCAGCCGCGCGAGCGTGTGATCGTCCATCGTGCCCACCGGCTCCTTGCCGTCCAGCGTGGCGGCGGAGATGACCGCCCGGATCCGCGCCTCGACGTCGCGCTCCAAAAGGTCGGGGAAGCTCACCTCGACGGTACGATCCTTGCCCTCGGGCAGCTTCCCGTTCATCGCCTGCGCCCTCTGCTCGATCACGAAGGCGAGGATCGCCTTGAAGACGTCGGCCCAGAGCGTCCGCCGATCCAGAAACTTGAGCTCGGTCGGGCGGTCGAGCGACTTCGCCGTGGCGAGGTTCCCGGTGGACACGTCGCCGAAGAAGGTCTCGGGCAGCCCCACCGCCGCGGCGACCATCAGCAGAAAACGCCGGCCCTCCTCGGGGTTGATCGTGGCGCCGCTGACCTTCATGGTCTCGAGCTTGTTGCCGGCGGCGGCGATGAAGGCCGCGCCCGCCGTCGGCGGCGGGTTCGTCTCCGACGTGCTGACGCCCAGCGTCGTCTTCAGCTTGTCCTTCGCCGCGGCGACGCCCTTCGCCCCGCCCTGAGTAGTGAGCTGGAAGACGAACCGCGAGAGGGCCCGGCTGATCGTCGCCCGGTCCTCGAGAAACTCCTTGTAGGCCCGCGCCCAGTCGAGGGCCTGATAGGTCTCGGGCAGGCCGAAGCGCATGTCGCTCAGCGCACCCACCCTCACGTGGTAGACCGGGACATTCCACTCGACCTTGGCGCCCTGCGGCAGCACCGCGGCCGGATCGTCATTCCGCGCGGAAAGATCGCTAGCGCCATCCAGCTCGCCGCCCGCGACGTTGCGCCGCTCGAGCCGCCAGTCCGGGTAGTAGACCGTCTTCTGCTGGCCCCCTTGCGGCGTGTACACCCGCTTGTAGAACCAGGGCGACTTGGCGTCCTCCGGGTCGGTGACGATCTCCGCCACCTCTTCGACGGGAATGGTGCGCACCTTCACGGCCCCCGTGCTCTTGTCGGTGAAGAACACGAAGAACAGGTTGCCGAGCACCTGCAGGTCGCACTCCTTCAGGGTCCGCGCTTGATGCGAGGTGAGCTCCGCGCGGTTCGCCGGGTCGTCGAGGAACCCTTGCACGACCTCGTTGACCGCGGGATCCTTGGCCTGGATGTTCACGCCCTGCGCCCAGACGTAGTAGGCCTGGACGTTGACGGCACGGTTGACGATCGGGTTCTTGAGGTACATCAGGCGTGACTGCCTGATGATCCGCGTGAGGGCCTCGCGACTGAACTCGCGGTCATTCTGCAGGTCGCTCAGCCTCGTCCAGCCCTCCTCCTCGAGGGCGAACTCCAGCTCGGAGATACGCTCCAGGAGGAGTGTGAGCGTCTCCTGGTAGCCGCTCTGGCTCTCTCGCAGCTCCGGTCGCCCGGTGGTCTCGGCAAGCCTCTGCCGCCGCTTCCTGCTCACTTCGCCCCCTAGTAGCTCGAGATGTGGACGCGATCGTCGACCACTACCGTCTCCTCGACCTCAGTCGGCATGAGGCCGGCGACGACGTACCGGAGGGCGTCAAGGCGGTGATACTTCTCCTTTTCCTTGATCTTCTCCGTCGTCGCCCCCAGCTCGTCGACCTCGCGGCTGTAGCTGCCCAGCTCGTCGCGCACGCCGGCGCAAGTGTCGAAGACGTAGAGCCGATACGTCTTGAAGAGCCCGATCGCGCGGTCGATGCCCGCCTCGACGTCGGCGAAGGGGGGCTCCTGCACCGGCACGCCCGCGGCCGTCCAGTCCCAGCGCTGCTGGTCCTCGGAGGGCGCGCCGCCCCAGATGGCCACCAGGTTCGTGCCCTCGGCCACCGTGAGGAAGTCGCCGGCGTGCTCGGCCGACGTCTTGCCGCCCTCGAGCGACTCGCGGTAGAGGTAGAACACGTTGGCCTTGGGATCCAGCGCCAGCCAGACCAGCGCCGTGTGCACCGGGCCGAAGTCGGCGCCGGCGAAGCGCGGCCAGTGCGGCGGGATCCGGAAGGGACGCACGAGGTGACCGCCCGCCTCGCGGTACTCGTCCCGGTAGTCGGAGTAGATCAGGCCGGCAGGCTTGGAGAAGAGCCCCTGATAGAACATGGCGAACTTCCAGTCCGGCAGCTTACGCCGGGCCCGCTCGAACTCCCTCCGCGGGAAGGCCGGGTTGAGGATCGACTCGAACTGGACGACCTCGAAGTCCGGGTCGCCCTTGCGCCACTCGTCGAACACCTGCTGCTTGAGCCAGCCGGTGTTGTAGATCGTCGTGCCGCCGAAGATGCGCCCCTCGTTGAGCGAGAGCCGCCGCAGGATCGCGAGCCACGAGTCGAGCTTGAAGTCGTCCTGCCCCACCTCGTCGAGCCAGGCGCCCTTCGCGGTCGCCGACTCGAGGCTCTCGGGGTTGGTCGCCGAGCCGAAGATCACGCGCGTGGCGTCGCGGAAGAACTGGAAGACCCGGTCGCCCGCGCGCCAGTAGCCGAGCTTCAGCGTGTCCTGGAAGAGCCGCAGGAACTCGGGCAGCATCTTCAGTTTGAGCAGCGGGAAGGTGCTCGTCACCGCCAAGTAGTCCCCCTCGCCGCAGCGTTGGATCTCCCGATAGAGCCAGATCGGGCCGAGGCTGGTCTTCCCTCCTTGGGTACCCGCCAAGCCGAAGACGAAGCGGCGCTCAGAGCGCAGCAGGCGGGACTGACCGGGATGCGGTTTGACGACGAGCCGGCCATCCTTCTCAACCCTCCACAGCTCCGGTTTGGGCTTCTTCGCTGGTCTCGTCGACGGGGTCGGGCTCGTCTCCTCCATCAGACGGATGCTCCACGACCATTTCGGTGACCGGCGGCATTACGTAGAGCGGGTTGTCCTTGCTGCCGAGCGCCGGCTCCTGCTTGTAGAGGTTGAGGTAGCGCGCCCGCCGGTCCATCAGCATGAGCACCCGGTCGAAGGCGAAGTAGTCGACGGTCTTCCCCGAGGCCTTGGGCCAGAGCGCGGCGAGGAGCACGTCGAGCCGCTCGAGCTCCAGCCGGCGCACCTTCTCGGCCTCCTCGGCGAGCTGGGTGTTGAACTCGGCGAGCGCGGCCATGACGTCGGCGTGGGCCTTGCCGCCGTGGTAGCTCTTCGGCACGAGCCCCTTTGCGCGCAACGTCTCGGCGATCTTGCGGTAGCTGCCGCCTTGGAGGCGCAGTGCGAGCGCCGCGGCTTGCCGCTCCTTCCGGCGCAGCTTGGCCGGCGCCGCTGGGTTCGGATTGCCATTGAACGTCTGCCCCGTCTGGGGCGCCTCCTCGGTCATCGTTCAGAAGTTCCCTACTCCGCTGGCGTGAAGTCGACGTAGAACTCGTGTCCCTTGCTCAACTGGCCGAACGCCGCCGGATTGTTGATGGAGATCTTGAAGCTCGCGCTCGGCGTCCACTTCGACCACTTGGCGTTTTCCGTCCCCTCCGGCCCGTAGACTGCCGTCAGATCAACCTGCTCCTGAGAAACCGAGCCGTCAGCTTCCTTGACCTGCAGCACCTGCTGCACCCGCATCTTGCACCGTAGGACTGGATCCACGATCATCTCCTTCGTTCGTTCTGGGGCGTTCCATGTCTTATGCGTTCCCGCCCCGGGCCGGCCGGCGACCTCGGTGGCTGCGGCGGTGATGATGGTGATGCCGGCGCCGGGGCAGGTCTTGCGTCCCTGCAGGGGAAGAAGCCGTTAGGTGCCCGCCGATCGCGCCCCGCGGGGACTGGCCGCACGTCGGCCGCGGCGGCCGAGAAGTCCACCGATCGCGCCACCGACCCGCCTCGCACCGGCCCGAAGCCGAGCCATCAGGCTGTTCACGCCTTACCTCCTTGGATTTGTTGGGAAACAAAAAGGCCACCGCCGGCGCGTGATGCGCCGTTACGGTGGCCTGTGCAGGCCGTTTCGGCTATGGTCTGTTGGGTGGCGGCCCCGGGCTGGTGTCTCCCTTACTCAGGCGAGCCCCTCGCCCGGGGCCAAAAACTCAAAAATGTGTTCTATGCGGATACTATAGCACGGAGCAGGCGAGCGTGTCAATGGGCTAGTCGGCGCGGGTGTTTGGCGTAATGTCGGAGGAGATCGGGATACGCCTTGCTGGCAACCGGTGCTCAAGCTCGACCGTAGTGATTCCCCAGCCCGGCCGCATCGGCGGTTCCGACCAGTGATGGCCCATTGATGGCGGAAGCCAGGCAATCTTGTCAAACTGCGCGAGCTCTATGCGAAACTCAGTCTGCTGTTTGCCAACATCATCCGTGTACTTAGCCGTGCCTTGCAGAACCCTCCCCTTGCCGTAGATCTCCGTAATCCGAGCGAGAGTGCCGAAGTAGAACAAGACTTGATCGTGCGGGGCGAGAAATGAAAGGTGATTGAAAATGCCTGCCTCGTTCAGCGTCCCCGTCCCAGGATACTGGGGGTGGTCCTCATCCGGATCGAAGACGATCCGGACATCCCGCGCCGCACCGGCCCCGTAGTTGCGGATCACCAAGTCGAGATGGCTCATGGTTCGATTCCACGGCCACAACTCAACGTCCAGAACTACGTGCTGGGTTCGGCGAGCAAACGGACACTGGAGGTCCGGGTCTGGGCAGGCACCCTGAGTGACACGGAAGTGGTAGCAGCCATCTGCATGGCCGTGGCCCTCGTCGTCAAGGCAGCCAACGAGCTCACCACGGATGCCAACGTGATCGACAGTGCCGACGAAGCAATCAAGACGTTCTGCAAGAGCCACTTTCGGCAAGCCGACTGCCTGATCGTTCCCGACGGGCCCATTGGGGACATCGTCTGGAAAGCCTACCACAGGGTCAAGGAGGCTCGGCAATACCTCGGGTAGGGCCACAGAGCCCTACCCCACGGTAGGGCCCTAGCAAGAGCCCCTATGGCCGGCCAGCTATAGGGGCTCTTGCTAGGCAGAATAAAAAGCAAGGAGGAAGCCATGTTGATTGCCACCCATCCGGGCACGTGCACTGACGTCGTCGCCGGCATCATGCGGAAGCACGGGGCCCAGCTCGACGTCATCACGAGCCTGCAGAGAGCCCAGAGGGCCGATTTCGACGGCCTGATCCTGCTGGGTGGGGCCGACGTCGGGCCCTACTGGTACGGCGAGGCCAACCGGCACGCCGGGCCGATCGACCGCACGCGAGATCTCGTGGAGTGGGTGCTGATCCGTCGGGCCCTCTCCGAAGGCCTGCCCGTGTTTGGCATCTGCCGGGGCCACCAGATGATCTGCATCGCCACCGGGGGCTCCCTCTACCAGGATATCCACATCGACGGGGCCACCTATCGGCACGGCGGATACGGCCACAAGCTCGCCAAGGTGAGCCGGCCGCTCTCGAAGCACCTCCCGAGCGACTACGTCAACAGCCTGCACCACCAGGCGGTGAAGACGCCGCCGCCGGGGCTCGAGGTCGCCGCGGTGAGCGAGGACGGGCTCGTCGAGGCCCTGTACCGGCCGGGGATCCTCGGGGTGCAGTGGCATCCGGAGATGCTCTACGGGCAGGATCCGCGCTGGGGCGAGCTCTTCCAGTGGTTCCTGAAGGGGCTGCGACCGTGAGCGCCGCGGCGATCGCCCCGCAGCCCGCCATCATAAACAGTTCCGACTGTGGTATAATGGCGGGTATGAAGGAAGAGCTATTCACCAGCAAGCAAGTCGCCGAGAAGCTCGGGCGCAGCCAGCGCGCCGTGACAAAGCAGGCCGAAGCCCTCGGCGTCGGCCAGAAGCTCGGGCCCCTCTGGGTCTTCACGGCCGAGGACGTCGAGGAGCTCAGGAAGGTCGACCCGCGGGGCGGGCGTCCGACGAAGAACGGGCGGATGCGCACCTACCGCACGCCGATCGAGAAGATGGGCTCGAGGGTGCCCAAGAGGTATCGGCGGGAAGATGAGAAGCCCCCGCTCCCCGAGGCTAGTTAACGGGCCCTCCGCGGGCGCGTAGTTGGAGGGCCTGCACCCTCACTCTCAAGTCCTCAGGACAGTCCCCCCGCTCGAGCAGCTCGCGACACTCGGCGAGCACGTCCGCCAGCGAAAGCAGCCCCAGATGCAGCCCCCTCTCCAGCGCCAGCACTTTGCCCTCGAGCACCCGGGCCAGAACGTCGTCCACCGTCACCTCCGCACCCACGTCGCTCTCACCATGGTACACCCGCCTGTCAACCGACTGGGCTCCGCCTCGCAGAGTGCTCCGCGGTCGCGCCGCTTCCGGAGCCGGCCGTCCCGCCGATGCCTCTTTCCGCGCGGAATAATCCGCCGCTGAGGCGTGGCTATCGACCCGACCTCGCCGGAGTCGGACGGGCCCGCCTCCTGCGAGCAGTCGTCGAAGAAGCCCGGCGTCTCCTCCGCCGGCGCCTCGTCCTCGTAGATCCACTCCGGCTGGTACCGCAGGTGATAGACGACGCCGAGGATGTGCCGGCCCGGGCGCGCGACGAGCTCCTCGCGCTCGGCGAAGATGTGCTCGGGGACGGCCGCCGTCACTTGCCCTCCCTCAGCAGACGCTGGGCCTCGGCCAGCGCTTCCTTGCGCGCCATCGTGGCGAACAACGTTTGGAGGTGCTCGTAGCCGACGCGACCGAAAGAGAGGAAGAGCAGGTCGCCGCCCTCGAGCTGGAGTTGGAGCTGGTAGATCGCCTCGCCATCCGGCAGCTTTCGACCGCCCGCTGACGGATGGTCAAGCGTGCGCAGGAAGTAGGCGCGGGGCCTGCTGCGGCGAAGCAGCCGCGTCCACAGCGTTCGTAGCATTGCAGCTCACCTCCGGGAATCTGACATCTAGGCACTCGGCGCAGATGCCGTGTGAATACCCCTTGAGCAGGCCCGGCCAACGCGGGCCGTGGGGCTCGCCGCCGGGGCCGTTGTGCTTCAGACGCAGGCACCAGGCGCACTGGCGGTGTTGGGACGCGAGAACCACGTTCCGCATCGCGCTCACCTTTCTGCCACAAGCGGCTTCCCTTCCATTACTCGGAGGATCTGCCGCAGCTGGCGACCGCTCGTGAGAAAACCGCACTGACACTTGATCGACTGTAGACCCGAGATGGCGACCTGGAGGCCCTTCCCCTTGTGGTCGGAGTAGAAAGAGCCGCCTTCCACCTCGACGAGAATCCTCTTGCACCGTGGGCACCGTACCGACGTCACCCGCGCGCTCCTCAAACGCTGCTCAAAAACGACAAGGCCGCCGCACCAACCCATCAGGGCCGTACGGCGGCCGTCTAGCCGCGCTATAGCTCTACTATAGCAACACGGCAGACGGCCGTCTAGTACCTTATGCCGCAGGGTGGCAGATGATCATCAGCTTGTCGTACAGCCGGTGCGGGTTGATCCAGTCCACGGCCGGCCGCTGCGTGGGCAAGGGCGAGATCTCGCGCACGAGGAGCTGCGCGAGCACGAGGGCCTCGAGGGGTGTGATCGTGGGGTCCATCCCGACTTCCTCCTCTTATTGTTTGGGGCGCAACCCAGCCCGCTACGCCCGTGCTGATTTGACCGTGCCGGCGATCCCCGCAAGCCCCGCCCGGGCGCGCTCCTGCGCGAGGGCCTCGAGCTGCCGCGCGATGCCCGCGGGCACCTCCCAGAGCATCTGCGCGCCTGGGCACTCGATCGGCTCCTTCAATGGTATGATGCCCTTGACGTCGAAGCCGAAGCGCCCCGGCCCGTAGTTGCCGCAGAGCCGCTCCAGGTGCGAGATCCGCGGCAAGAGGTACCCGGTCGGCCGGCAGTCTTCGAGGTAGCCAACGGCGACGATCGCGCGCCGCGGCAGCAGGGTGTGAAACACCGCCGGCGGGATCTCCCCCTTCAGCCACTTCAGGTAGTGGCGGAGGACGCGCTCGATCGGAGCCTCGTAGCAGAAGTCGACGCACTCCTGGGGAAACTTGACCGTCGCGTGTATGGCGATCGGGCCGCGGTAGTCCGTGGCCCAGTCCCGCGTCTCGATGCCCTTCGCGGGCCGCGGGCCGTCCGGCGTCTGTATCATCGCCGCCATCAGGTGTCCGTACGGCGGCCAGAGGCTAATCGCTTTCATCGTGCCTGACCCCTCAGTGTCCGGAATGTGGACAACTTGCCAGATTGTGGATAACTTTTAGGCGTTTTTTCGGTCGCTTCGGCCCCGTTTGGCACGTGCTTTGCTGCTAGGACGACTGAGCGCTGCGCCACTCATTTCAACTCGCCCTCCGCTCTCTCAACCATCTCTTGGCCCACGCCAAGCCAGTCTCATCAAATGGGAATGTTCGGCGGTGCCGCGCGCCGTAGACCACGACCTCGGCGAGGTAGTAGCGGTATGTCTTGGCCGGATGCTTAACTTGGAGCACCGTGAGGTTGCGCACGCCGGTCTGGCCAACAGGTGTGGTCATCAACCCACCTCATAAAGATCATTCAGCTCCGACCACGTTGTTAGCCTGCCTGCCGCTCGCCTCGGCTGCGGCACATCTTTTGTTGTGTGGCAGTGCTGGCAAGTCTGCTTCTTACCTTCGATCCACCACTTGTGCTTGCACTCTGGCTTGGGAAGCGTGTGGTACAATTGGCCATCCTGCGTCCGAATCACGAGGCCGCGGATCTCGCCATTGCAGGTGATCGGGCCAATCACCTCAGCGCCTTGTAGCAGCGCTGGATTAAGGCGCATCATCCCACCATCCATTCTCCTGCCGCTTTCCGGCAGGCGTCGCAGAAAAAGTGCTTGACGTTCAAACACGACCACACGATGTACTGTTTCGCCGGGCTGTAGCAGATCTCGCAGGGCGCAGGCGTGCGGCTTCGGTGCACCGGGTAGCGGTTGAGCTCTTGGGCCAGCTGTCGCGGGCTGGTGAGTCCGGTTGTAAGGATCACGTTCGCCTCCCCTTCGGCCGTTTCGTTTTGTGGCGTATAATATGGGTAGAAAAGCGAAATGCTCGCTTGCTCAGCCTTTCCTCGCCGCTTCCACGTACTGGCTCACTGCCCGGCCGTGGTAGCAGTCCAGTTGGGCACAGACCGTGCACCAGCGCCCCCGGTGCGTCGGCAGCACCAGCACCCAGCGCGGGCTCTCGCTGTCGTCGGCCGCGCGCACGTTGACGGGATGTTGCACCAGATACGCGCCGGGCAGGAGCGGGTTCGGCTCGACCGTCATTTCCCGCTGCAGGACAGTGTCAAGGCTCATTGGTTGCCTCCGGAGACTCCTGATAGGGGAAGTACTCGGCGAGCCGTCCCTTCACCCAGATCGGCACCTCGGCTTCCCGGAGCTGGTGAATGAGATCTCCTGCCCAGTGCACGGCGCAGCCCACGGGGCGGCCGGACTGCTCGCCGATGATTGCCCAGCCGGGTAGGTCTTCGCGCAACTCGCTGTCGTGACCCCAGTCATCCTCGCCAGGACCCCAGGAAACCGTGCACGTGCGGTATAGGATGCTATCGACGTCGATCGGATCGAGCAGCGGCTCGAAGCTGATGAAGTGCACGGCCGCGGGGATGTCGCGCACCAACTCGTAGCGATGGAGAGCGTCGGGAGTGTCGATCGAGGCCCCCAGCCAGAAGTTGGGCGGGAAGGCGCGGCCGCTCCCGTCGAGGCTCTGCCACATCGGCAGCCATTCAAGCATAATCTCACGCATCCGCTCGGCGCACTTCGTGAGGAATATCATCGTGTGGTGAGCGTGCCGCGGCGCCGCGAGCCAGAAGAGAATCTGCATGATACGCAGCTCGGGCACGCCATTTCCGAACAAGTCGCCCATCGACTGGACGAAGATCCGCCTTGGCCGCTTCCACCGCTTGATCTTCTCGATCTCCTCGGGGTGGTAGTGTGGCCGGAAGGCCTGGCAGTCCGGGCAGTCGCGCAGTTTGCGCTTTGCCTGCTTGTGGGCGTAGCAATAGGGACACGGGCGGGGTTCCTCTGGGCTGCCGGTCGGCCCGTAGCAGCCCCAGCCCAGCGGGTTGATGGTTTCCCCCGGCCTGCCGTCATCGCCTCTGCACCAAGGAATCTTCGTCGGCATCAGCAACCTCCCTCGCCTTGCCTGATGCCCAGCATCTCGTCGGCCTCCGCGCGCAGCTCGTCCAGCGCCGCCTCCAGCCACGCGAGCGTCATCCGGATGCGCACGTCGTGCGCCCACGTGCGCAGGATCACCTGCGGCTCGGCGAGCTCGGCACCCTTCTCGATCTCGAGCACCCACGTCCGGCCGTTGTGCTGGCTCGGCAGCCGGATAGCGGCCACCGCTTTGGTTTGCACGCCCGTCGTCACGTTGGAACCTCCGTCATCATTTGTTAGCCGCTCGCATCGCGAGGCGCGCGATGGCCGCCACGAACCGCCAGTTGGCTGGCGGCGTGTCTCGCCACGGTGCTGGCACCGTTGACCACGCCGTGCCATCCTCAACTTCCATAAGTCCCGCCTCGGGTGGTAGCTCGTCGGCCCGGATCAGGCCTTTCGGCGCCGCGAAGTAGAACAGGTTACTGAGCAAAAGCGCCCTCTTGCGTTTCGCTGGGTTCTTCAATTCCGCCAAGAAGTCGGATCGACTCACCTTGATCTCATAGGCGACGCGCTCGTGCCCACGAGAGGGCCACATCGCCATCGCCCAGGCGTCCAGCCTCTGCTCGGCATCCCGACCGAAACCAGTGCCGATGCGCAACTCGGTTAGGAACAGCCATCCCGTGCCGTTTTTCCACGGGTGGCGCTGCTGTAGAGCGGCGATGATGGCTTTGGCGTCGATCTTCAGCGGCGCATCAACCAGCCTCTGCACGGTACTTGTCATTCACCACCTCACTGCCGGCAACTGCTCGCGGATCCGCTGCTCCACATCCGGCGGTAAGCGCCAGAGTCCGAGGGCGCCTTTGCAGGGGATCGGCTCGGGCAGGCGGTGGGTGTTCCGCAAGAACAGGCCATGGCGCCCTCGGGAATAGTCGCCGAAGGCATACTCCTGCTCGCTGAGCTTGTTGACCCAGGCCTCCGCGAACGTGCCGCACATCGGGCGAGAAGTGGGGCGGCAGTCGTACACTTCGGTCACAGCGACGATCACTCCGAGTGGCAAGCCGTCCGCTGGGTTGATGAGATAGCTGGTCTTGGGGTCGGCTTGTGGCAGCAGGTGGCGCTGCAGGTGGCTGTGAAATGGTTCCTCAAGGCAGAGAGCGCGCGCCCACGCTGGGAAGCCCTTGGCGGCGTGAATCGCCAGCCAGCCTCTGTAGGACGTCGACCAGCTCCTTGTTTCGATCTTCTTGGCTTCGATCGATACTAGACTGGCATGCGGTTGGGTTAGGGATAATCCACGAATCATCACACCTCCTCCAGTCCGTTCAACAGCAGCCTGCAGCAGGGGCAGCGCATCTCCTTAGCCCCTCCGCCGCCTCATCGCGTCGATCAGCTCTCGCAGGAGCGGCGTTTGGTCGGCGACCTGTCCATCTGTGGCGGCGTCCACGATTCTGCGTTTCCTTTCGATCAGCTCGTAGATGTCGTCATCCACCGTTCCCGGCGCCAACAAGTACCAAGCGGTCACGGGCCAGACTTGGCCAATTCTGTGAACTCTGTCGGTGGCTTGGTCCATAATTCCGGGCGTCCAACCCATCTCGGCGAACGCGACATTTGAGGCTGCGGTCAAGGTTAAGCCGGCGTTGGCGGCCATCAGGCTGCAAACAATCACTTTGCACTTCGGCTCTCTCTGGAACCTGTCCACCGCGGACTGTCGTGCTACCGCGTCGTCCTCGGCGAAGATGTGGACGGCACCAGAGCCGGCCAGTGCTTGGTATAGGCGATGCTGCACCGCCTTATGGTAGGCGAACAGCACCAACTTCTCGCCGTTGTGGATGAAGTCCTTGACCCATTCCACGATGGCCGGGATCTTCCCTAGTGCAACCAGCCCCTTGAGTCGGTCGGCCTCGGCCCGTTGCTGCGCTTCGCGCAACCCGCGGCGCTGGTCGTCCTCCGCCGCCAAGCTACGCTCGGCCTCCTCGTAGTCGCGGCGGTTCGTGATTGAGATCGGGACCACGGCACGCGTCTTCGGTGGCAAGTCCTTCAAGACATCTGCCTTGCGCCGACGGACGTAGCAGCGAGAGCGCAGGAGCCGGTTCAACTCGTCGAGATACGCCGGCGGCCCCACCTTCTGGCCGGCGAGGCTATAGCCACAGTAGCGACCCAGGAACTGCGCGTAGCCGCCAAACTCGTCGATGCGCTCGATGATCTCGAGCGGACTTGCGAATTCCTCTGGCCCGTTGAGTATCGGGGTACCTGTGAGCGGCAATCTGACCCGCGCCCTCTTCACCAGCGCCCGGGCCGCTGTCGCCCGTTGGGTAGCGCGCCCCTTGAGGTTGTGTGCCTCGTCGAAGACGATGCCGCGAAAGCCACGCTGCGCCAGACCCCGCTGATGGGCCGCCAATATGTCGTAATTGCATACGACCACGTCGGCCTTGTACTGGTGATAGTCTGGTCTGACGCCGCTCAGGACAGTGACCTTCGCACCGGGTAGCCAGCGCTGCGCCTCTCTCTGCCAGTTGAGCTTCAGGCTCGCGGGTGACACCACCAGTGCCGGGTAGGCGTTGGATGCGTGGATGGTGGCAAGGGCTTGACAAGTCTTGCCGAGCCCGGGCTCGTCCGCGATGAAGGTGCGCTCCGTCCTGAGCGCGTAGGCGACGCCGGCGCGCTGAAACGGCCGCAGCTCACCACCCAGACCCCGAATCGTGATCGCGGCGTCCTGCGCGTAGCTCGCCTTTATGTTGTCGGAGTCCAGCTCCATCAATGCTGGTGGTGTCACGCGCTGCCCCCTGTCACGCTACGCGGTCGCCTGCAACGAACGCCGGAATCGGATCTTCGTCCAGTGGCTCTTGATCATCCTCGGTCGGCTCGTCCATCTCGGGGAACATCTCCATTTGGCGTCCTTCGATGGTGATGGTTACCGGTTGGCCGAGTAGTCGCAGCAACGCGATCCCCTGCCTTTTCGTGTCCACTCGCGCCTTCACTGTGATGGTCGCCATCGGGTCGCCGCCAGACATCGCCTTCAGTTTGTACTCATCAAGGTTTGCTTCGAGCCTGAGCATTGCCGTGTTCTCCTTCTGCCGATCTATCGGCTTTAGTGATTTATGGCTTCCGCAGCGCGTTCGCGCTGACTACCACCGTTCTGTTACAGTACGATCCTGCCGTCGTTCAACGTGGGCACTATGACCGGCCACCAGTCGCAGGGTTTCCAGACCTACACGTGACACCATGTATGGCCCCGCAGGATTTCTCCGACGCAGGTCTTGCTGACTCCGTAGGCAGCAGCCAAATCCCGTTGGCTCTCACCGGCCGATGCCCTTGTCTTGATTTCCTTCACAATCACCGCGCTCAGCTTGGCGCTACCTTGACGTTCACCCCTCGCCTGACGTTCTGGATACCGCCGCATTGTCGCCCCGATGTTCGCCCGAGTCCGTCCCTTCTGTGCTCGGTCCTTGTTGTTGTCGCATCTTGTGCCTTCGAAGATGTGTTCGGGCCGCACGCACGGGGGGTTATCACACGAATGCAATCCGCAGGGCTCCGGCCATCGTCCATAAATCAGGAAGAACGCCACCCGGTGGGCCAACTCGCTCTGCCCACGAAAATTGAAGATGCCGTAGCCCTGATCTTGCAGGCCGCCTCGCCATAGCCAGCAGCCCTCACCCTTCTCAACCTTCGCCCAGAATCGTTCGGCTTCGCTCTTGCGGTATCGGCACTCGCGGGAACAGAACTTACGCCTACCGATCCGCGAAGCAAAGACGAAGAAAGTCTTGGAGCAGCCTTCACATACGACTTCGGGCATCTCTCACCTCTCTCAATCCACCGCAATCCGGCCATCGTTCAGGATTTCCACTATCCGAGGCCAATCTGAGGGTCGAAAAACCCACGTCTCGACCCCGGGGCACGCGCGCAGCGCTTCGATCCACTCGACCTGCCCCGGCTCGAATCTGCGGACCACTCGCCGCGTTCCGTCCGGTCGCCGCACGATGTCGCCCGGCTGGTGGCCCTTGCGCAGCCGCCCCCGTTGCGTCTTCAACTCCAAGAACAGCGCCCGCGGCGGCCGGACCGCGATAAGGTCTGGCAGTCCGCTGTCGCTTCGACGCGAATCGTGCGCGTGGTGATGCAGCCAGCCGGTGAGGTCAAGGAGCTCCTCCACCTGCATCTGAAACGCCGCCTCGCTGATCGCCTCGTCCAGCGACCGGGCGACGTAGATGCGCTTGAGATCAGTCGCCATTGCTCGTGGCCGCAATGACGCAGAACATCCAGACGAAGAACATGAACAGAGCCCCTACGATCAGCCCACTGATGAAGAGCAGCACGATCGCACCTCCTCGCTAGTTGTACCGTCCACCGGAAATGGGGTAGCCGAACTCGCGTATCTTGCCCGCCAGCGCGGCCTTCTGCTCCACGGCCTCGCGGCTCAGCCCCTCCGCGTGGGCGTACGAACCGCAGCGCCCCCGATACTCGACGACGGCCGTCACGCCCGAGCACTCCGTGACGTAGGTGGCGACCAGTATCAGGTGGTAGAGCCCGAGCCGGCTGGCGTCCTGCGCTCGCTCGAAGGTCATCCGCACCGGCGTGCCCGGCAGCGGCTCGCTGCTCGCGAACTCCTCGAGAAACTCCTCTTCGCTGTCGAAACTGATGCGCACGGTTAGCCCTCCTTCGTCCAGTCGGTGGACTGGATTGCCGCCGGGCGGTAGTCTGCGAAGTCAATGCCGCCCAGCCAACGCTGGCGGTTCCAGAACTTGGCTGTGTCGCGTAGCTGCCGCTCCGTCCATCCCGGCGCTACGTAGTCATTGCGAGTCAGTGCCCTGAGTCGCTGGTAGCGCATGGCGTTCATTCTGATCTTCTTCGCCTTCAGCACCTCGAACCGGTAGAGTGCATCCTCTGGCGAGTCCTCGAAGCCGAACAGCACGTAGACCTGAATCCTGCGGTTGCCGATCCCGGCCCGGTTCAGCATGTCGATGGCCTGCATCACGGCCGACTCATCGTCCGTCCTGTCCCACGCTAGCCGCGCCACCGCGAGATCAAGCTCGGCCAACCGGCCTGCATGGTAGGCCGTCAGCAGGCGGGCATCGAGACCTTGATTGAAGTCGACGCAGGGTACCGGCTTTAGACCATCGATCACCCGGTCGAAGTGCTTGCGGCTGCACGCCAGCAGGTTGTTGTCGCAGACGATGGGTTTGGGCTCCCAATTGGATAACTCGCGTAGACCACCCTCAATCAACGGCACGGCGCAGAACGGGCAATTGTTTGGACAGCCTCGGCTGGTGAACGTGGCCTCAGGATTGTGGTGGGGCAGGGCGCTGACCTCGCCATCCAACTCAGCTACCGGCCTACCGTCTTTACCGAATAGTGCGCGTGGATGGAGTGCTACGGCCGGTCCGCCGGCGCGGACGTGGTAACCCGCCGACTTGAGCCAAACGCAACGCGAGAAGGCGCGCGGCAGCAGCCAAGTAAACGGCACAGAGACAAAGGCTGTGTTCCCCTCAACCCATTCGGCGATGCCCTTGCGCCAAGGGGCGTGTTGCTGCCGTTTCCTTCTGCCGCTCACGACTCCACCCTCCTCTTGTGCGACCGTCCGCCCGGCTTCATCGGCCTAGCCCGATCCACCTTGTTCGCCCGCCGATACGCATACTCGCAGTCGTGGCTACAGTACACGTGCTCGCCCACCGCGCTGGGAATCCGCCAGACCTCGCCGCCGCACCAGTCGCACGCGTACTGCTGCGCGGTGCTCACCCGCTCCTCTGAGACGCTCCGCCGCGGCACGCCCAGCCGATCGCAGATCCGGTCGACCTCTTCGCGGCCGGCTGCTGTCAGCACGTAGTCGCAGCCGTCGCGCACGAGGAGGCCGGCGTCGACGAGCGCT
>QZJP01000044.1 GCA_003599345.1 Bacillota bacterium
AGGGCGGGCCAGCTTGATGCCTGTAGCAAAAGCTATCGCCCGGCCGTGGGTCGTGTGAACACCGTCGAAGTTGAGGTAGCCGGCGGCCCTGGCCGCGCAGCCGATGCCCGAGACGATGACGACACCGCTCGGGTCTATCTCTCCAGTCGAAATCCTCCCGGCCAGAGCGCGGGTGATGGCCGACAGCACCGTGCCGTGCCCGCAGCCCGGGCACCAGATGTGGGGTAGGCGGTCCGCGCGCAGTAGCGGCAGGATCTGAGTATCGAAATCCAGGCGAGGCGTGGGCATCAGCCGGTCCTCCCCCGGCCGCCGATCTCCCGGGCTATCTCGTCGGGAGGGATGAGCTGGCCGCTCACGTAGCCGAAATGCCTGACCCGGGCCTGGCCGGCGGCTGCCCGGGCGACCTCGCGGACGACCTGGCCGAAGTTCATCTCCACGACCAAGATCTCGCCTCCGGGGGCCACTTTCCTGGCGGCCTCCACTATGGCCGCGTCCGGGAACGGCCACAGGGTCACCAGGCGGAGGAGGATGGCCTCACGCCCTTGTGACCTGGCCAGGTCGCAGGCCGCCTCGGCGCTACGGGCAGTCGACCCGAACGAAACGACCACGGTGGCGTCTCGGCCTGAGGGCCACCCATCGGGCGGTCGAGGCCCCCGGTCACCCCGTCCGGGTCCCCAGACCCACTCCACACGGGCGATGTCAGCCTCGCGGCGCTCCAGCTTCCGTAGGAGACGCCGGCCGAGTTCCCCGGCGACGGCCCCGTCGTGGACCGGATAACCTCGCTCGTCGTGGTGTAGACCCGTCACGTGGTACCTGTAGCCCTGCCCGAACGGCGCCATGGGTGGGACATCGTCGGGCCCGGGCAGGTAGGGGCGGAAGTCGGGGTGGCCGGGCGGGAGGGTTGGGCCGGGCCTGTCGTGTATGTCGAGCTCCCGCGGGTCGGGAAGGGTCACGTTCTCCCGCATGTGGGCCACGACCTCGTCCATCAGCAGGATGGCCGGAACCCGGAGTATCTCCGACCAGTTGACGCAAGCCAACGTGAGATCGTAAGTCTCCCGGACCGAGGCCGGGGCCATCACTATGACCGGGTGGTCGCCGTGCGTCCCCCACCTGGCTTGCATCGCGTCACCTTGCGCCGGCGAGGTCGGTAGTCCGGTACTGGGCCCCGCGCGCTGGACAAGGACGATCAGGCACGGTACCTCGGCCATGGCCGCGTACCCGATGTTCTCCTGCTTCAGGGAGAAACCCGGGCCGCTGGTGGCGGTCATGGCCTTGACCCCGGTCAGGGACGCCCCTATGACCGCGGCCATGCTGCCTATCTCGTCCTCCATCTGGATGAACTTCCCGCCTACGGACGGGAGGTCGTGCGCCAGAATCTCCGCTATCTCGGACGACGGAGTGATGGGGTAGCCGGCGAAGAAACGGACCCCGGCGTCGATGGCCCCCTTGGCGCAGGCCTCGTTCCCCTGCATGAGAATCTGCCGCTCACTTATCCGGCTCACGCTCTTTGTCCCTCCGGACCCTTATGGCGAAGTCGGGGCAGAGCTGTTCGCAGATACGGCAAAGTGAGCAGGCTTCGGGGCGGGCGATGACCGGACGGCTTTCCTCGTCGGTGTCGAAGACCTTCAGGGGACAGAACTCCACACAGATACCGCAAGCCTTACACCATTCAGCCTTGATGCTGACGGGCGGAGCCTTGTCGGCTTGGGCGGCCTCGCCGACCGCGTCGGGTCGCTTCTTGGGCTCAGCCCCGTGCTCCTTGCTCATCGGGGTGTTTCTCCTCCCAGTACAACAACGACCGGCTCCGACCTGCCTCTGCCTCCGCGGCCGGAGCCGCTCGCGTTACCCTCCGGTCGCCTAGCTTCTGACTGAACCGATGCCGCTGCGGTCCACTTCGATCTCCACTTTCTCAGCTATCTGGAGGACGACGGAGTCCTTCTTCGTCACCACTATAGTACCATGAATGCCGCCGACGGTGACCACGCGGTCTCCCCTCTTGAGGGCTTCGAGCATGGCCTTGCGCTTCTTCTGCTCGATCGACTGGGGGCGCCAGATGAGCATGTAGAAGACCGCGATGATTATGACGAACGGGAACAGAAGAGCGAACAGCTGGTCAAGGTTCAACTGATGGTCCTCCTTCACGGAACTCCTGGCTCGTCGTCCTTCGTCACCTATGAGGCAAACCCTTCAAGTTTCTTACCTTGTGGACCGGACCCCGCCGCGTCGCAGCCGGGCCAGCACGTCGTTCATCCATTCGCGGTAGTCCCCAGCTAGTATGGCCTCTCTTGCCTCCATGGTCAACCTGTGGAGGAATCTCAGATTATGGTGGGTGCACAGAACCAGCCCGAGGATCTCACCGGCCGAGATGAGGTGGCGTATGTAAGCCCGGCTGAAGCCGCGGCACGCGTAGCAGTCGCACCCCTCCTCGAGGGGTCCGTCATCACCCGCGTAGGCAGCGTTGCGGACCACGACGTTACCCAGTCGTGTCATGACGGTGCCGTGACGGCCGAGACGAGTCGGAAGCACACAATCGAACATGTCGACTCCCCGCGCCACCACGGCCAGAATCTCGGCCGGGGTGCCAAGGCCCATGAAGTACAGGGGCTTGTCCTCCGGCACCGATGAGGTGACCGCCTCGACCGCGGACAGCATCTCGGCCCGGTCTTCCCCGAGCCCCAGCCCGCCGATGGCGTAACCGTCGAAGCCTATGTCCACGGTGAGCCTGGCGCTCTCCCGCCTCAGGTCGGGGAAGACGCCCCCTTGGACTATGCCGAAGAGGCCCCTGCCTTCGGGTAGCAGGCCGGCCTCTTGGCGGCAGCGCGACGCCCAGTGGGCCGTCCTCCTCACCGCCCGCTCGATTCCGGGCCGGTCGGTATCCGACGGCGGGCATTCGTCAAGGACCATCATCACGTCCGAGCCCAGCGCCTGCTGGATGCGGATGACGGCCTCGGGGCTCAGGAAGTGTTCCGAACCGTCTATGTGCGAGCGGAAGGTTACACCCTCGTCCGACACCTTCCTGAGCCTGGCGAGACTGAAGACCTGGTAGCCTCCGCTGTCGGTGAGGATGGGCCCATCCCAGCCCATGAAGGAGTGGAGCCCGCCCATTTGGGCGACGGTGCTCTCACCGGGACGAAGGTGGAGGTGATAGGTGTTGGCCAGGACAATCTGGGTCCCGGTTTCACGCAACTCCCTGGGGGCCACGCCCTTCACGGAACCCTGGGTCCCCACCGGCATGAACACCGGGGTCTTCACCTGGCCGTGGGCGGTCTCGAGCACTCCGGCTCGCTCGCGCACGGGACTTCCCTGGTCCGAGTCAAGCCTGAACCTGATCACGCCCCGCCCCCGCTCTCACCGCGCTGCCTCTCCGGAAAGACGAGCATGGCGTCGCCGAAACTGTAGAAACGGTAGCCGAGCCGCGCGGCTTCCTCGTAGGAGGCCAGCACCCTTTCCCGCCCGCCGAACGCCGATACCAGCATGAGAAGAGTGGAGCGCGGCAAGTGGAAGTTGGTCAGCAGGATGTCCACCACCCGGAAGCGATAGCCCGGGTAGATGAAGAGGCCGGTGTCGCCCGCGACCGGCCTGACCCGGCCTAAGAACGCCGGGTCGGCCGCCGATTCGAGAGCCCTCACCACCGTCGTCCCGCAGGCCACGACACGACCGCCGCGCTCGCGGCACGCGCTCACGGCCGCGGCCGTCTCGGCCGGGACCTCGTACCATTCACGGTGCATCCGGTGCGCCTCGACCCGGCCCTCCCGCACGGGTCGGAACGTGTCAAGCCCTATGTGCAGGATGATCTCGGCCGACTCGACACCGGCGTCCCGTAGGGCTTTGAGAACGCGGTGGGTGAAATGGAGCCCGGCGGTCGGGGCCGCGGCCGAGCCCCGCTCTCTGGCGTAGACGGTCTGGTAGCGTTCCGGGTCACCGAGCGGCCTGGTTATGTACGGAGGCAGGGGCATCTGTCCGAGCTCCTCAAGGGTGCCCTGGAAGTCGGCGCCGGGCTTCGAGGGCCTGAAGGAGATGACGCGGCCCCCGGACGCCGTCCTCGACCGGACCTCTCCCATGAGACCGGGGGCACCGGGGTCGTCGCCGAAGGTCAGTTCGACTCCTGGCCGGACGCGGCGCCCCGGACGGACCAGGACTTCCCATTCCCAGCCCTCGACCCAGTCCGCTCGCCCGGGCGTGCCCCCCGGCGTGGCGGGCCGGAGGAGGAGCACTTCGACCTTGCCGCCGGTGCCGGCCTTGCGGCCGATGAGACGGGCGCGGATGACCCTCGTCCGGTTGAAAACGATGAGATCCCCGGCATGGAGGTAGTCCGGAAGGTCCCGGAAGTGACGATGCTCGATTGCCGGGCCGGCCCCAGCGGCAGTCCCCGCAGCCCCCTCCTCCCGGGCCGGTTCGGCCGCACGGCCGGGCAGGAGCACCATCAGACGTGACGAGTCCCTGGGAGTCGCGGGCTCCTGAGCGATGAGCTCCCGAGGGAGGTCGTAATCGAAATCCTCCGTCCTCATCTATGGGAGCGTTCCCACCGACACGCCGGTGTAGTAGTGAGTGAGGATGTCGCGATAGGTCTTCCCATCGAGGGCCATACCTCGGGCTCCCCATTGGGACATCCCCACGGCGTGACCCCATCCGCCGCCGGTGAAAGTGAATGTGGCCGGAACGAGCTCCTTCGAAACGACCCAGGGAGACGTGTCGCCCGAGAGGCGCAGGGTTTGGCGGGCCCCCTGAACGGCGAGACCGACCACCGGAGCGGTGACAGTTCCCCCCGCTCCGACAGCCACCGCATCTCCCTCCTCGAGCCGGCCGACGAGAGTGGTCATGCGCTCGTCGGCCGCGACCACGTCGAAGTGCGTGCTCCGGAGTCCCAGGGCGAAGCGGAGCCTCTCGGACCGGACCCGGCTTGCGCTCTCGCTGCCGGCTACCTCGCAGTCGAGGTAGCGACCGCCGGGACCTCGAGGTCCGACGCCGGCGAGGGTCTTGACTCTGCCGACCTCCAGTCCCGCGGCCTGCAATCGCTCCTCGACCTGCCTGGCTTCCATGACCACGGTCCACCGGTAGTGGGGCGAGTCCTGGTCGTAATCAGGTACTCCCTTGAGGTAAGGGGAGGACGATCCCCAGACGTAATCAACGCTCTCCGTGTGCCCACCTGAACATGAATGATAGAACGCGGCGATGGGCACGCCACCGTACGTGATGACCTCTCCGGCCGTGGCTCGCACCGCCTCGGTCGTAGAGGCACGCTCGGCCTTCATTCCTCCGTAGACCTGGCACGCCGTCGTCGGCTCCAAGTCGTAGCCCTTGGGCGCGTAAGCGCCGGCCCTCATCGTGTAGACGGCGTACGTCCGCGCGGCCACGGCCTGAGCCTTGAGGGCCTCCGCCGGGAAGTCGGCAGGCATCTCCCGGGGAACCACGCCCAGGAGGTAGTCCTCCAGAGGAAGCTGGTTGACCACCGTCAGGAGTCCGTTCCGGGCGGTCAAGATAATCTCGCCTCGGTAAGGGCAGCCCGAGACCGTCACGTAGGCGGCCTCCGGGGAGGCTCCCACGTCGGGCCTGACCGTGAGAGGGCCCTCGTGGGGGCCGACCCCGGCAACCACGATGAAGTCTCCGGGCACAACGGCGAAGTCGACCTCACCCTCGAGTGTCACGAGAGCACGGCCCCACGGGTCCACGACCAGGGACCGGCCGGCCGAGCCGGCGGTGGCCGAGGCCACGCCCGTAATCAGGCCGACTCTCACCGTGGGTCCGGGTGGCGGCGCCCCGCCATCCCCCGCGGCGGCCCGAGCCGGATTCGTATCCGATGCCGCGAGACCCAGCGGCGCCACTGCCATCAGGAGCAGAAAAGCCGCGGCCACGGACCAGACCGCGTGCGGTATGAAGCCTAGAGCCGAGCGCCGGGGCCAGTCCATCCCAGCCGAGCCTCCTCTGGACCCCGCCCGCTTCTATGACACCCGGCCGGACTCCTCCGGCCGGGACGGTATCACACCGGCTCTCCGGACGTCTACAGAGACCGGCGGCCCTCCCTAATCGTCGCCGTCGGAATCGTCGTCGTCCGGATCATCGCCCCTCTTGTCGTCGTCTTCGCCTCCTCTGCCGTCTTCCGGAACCTCGCCGGGGTCTACAGGCTCGCCGTGGCCGGGCTCACCTTGTCCGTCCCCGCCGTCCCGGTCGTCGCCGTCGGGTTCGGTCGCCCTGCCATCGCCGGAGTCGTCGCCGGAGCCGTCGTCTCCCGGCTCGGCGGCGGGTCCACTACCCCCGTTGGGAATCCCGTTCCCGCCGTCGCCGTGGCCGTTGCCATTGCCCTTACCCTCGTTCGCGGGTTCATCCGGGTCATCGGGGTCATCGCCCTCATCGTCGTCGCTGTCGTCGCCCGGGTCGCCCCCCGCTTCCCCGCCCGTCCCGACGCCGTTACGCCGCTGGAACTTCTCGGCGAGTTTCGAGAGCTTGCGGTTGAGGTGGGCTTCCCTGAGGACTTCTCCGGGATGGCCGCCAGCGTCAATTATCGCCTTCCCGATGCCCGTTTCGAGGTCCTCCGAATCCAAGTCGAGACCGGTCTCCTGGGCCGCGAGAAGTATGGCGTAGCGGCCTACCGAGAGCCCCAGCCGAGCGGCCTCCTCCCGCATCGAGGCCGCGTCGGTGATGATGGTCTCCACGGTCACCCCGGGAAGACCCTCCCCTTCGGCCCCGAGTCGTTCCTGCAGAGCCTCGCGAACCCTCGCCATTTGCCTCTCAAGCCCCGGGGGGATGCCCTGGCCCAAAGCCGCGGGGACGGCCGTGACGACCACCTCTCCCCCGCCGCTGCTGAGGAACCCAAGGTTGGAGGCGAGCACCGTCGCGTCCTCCACGACATCGGCCAGCAGGCGGCCGCGCCAGTCCAGCTCGGCGAGGATTTCCGCGCCGTCGGAGTTCAGAGGTGTGGCCGAAACGACGCGGTCCCAGCGGTTGACCCCGAACTCCACGCTGGGGTTGATGTCGAGGGTGACATAGGCCACGGGCTCACCGCTCGCCAGGACCCTGCCGATGGCCATCGGCGAAAGAAGGGCGAGGAACACGGCGAAGACAGCCGCCGCCAGGCTCGGACGGAACCTCCAACCCGCGCGCGCGGGTGCCATGGTGCTGATACGGACCTCCTGGCCCTCGCGGTCCCCGTACCCACATCTGACCCTGACGAACCGCCCGTCAGGGGTCATGGCTATGCCCGTGCGCCCCGAAACCTCGAGAAGCATGGCCCGCCCGCCAGACTCGTCTCGCCGCGTCACTTCAGATACGCCTCCAGGTGAGGCAGTTCTTCCGTAAGAATGAGCGTCACCGCGATTATGTACTTGCGCTGCCGCTCAAGCGTCTTACGGCTTACCCTGACCAACCGTTCCAGGTCCTTCAGCGGAAGCTCGCCACGCTGGCGTAGGTAGCTCACGAGATCCGGTCTGGCCGCCAGCGCCCGGGCCGCCTGGATGGCTCTATGCCTGGCATCCTCGTGCCTCGGCGACACCTGCGTCAACTCGTGCAGCGAGATCCCGTAGGCATCGAGCAGTTCCCTGAACCTCGCTACCTCGTCCCGCCTGTCCGATGCCTCCTGCCAGTCGGCGTGCGCCCACTCGGCCGCCGCGGCCTGAACCGCCTCGAGGCGGGAGGGACCGGGGCCCTCCGCCCACCCCTCATCCGAACCGTCGGTGGCCCTGAGAGCGCTCATCGGCACCTCTCGCCGCTTGGCCTTCGCCTGGCGGAAGTAGTCGATGAGCCGGCGCCTGATAACCGCCTGGACGAAGCCCAGGAAGCTCGCGCCCCTGCTTGGGTCGTAGCTGTCGATGGCCTCGTTGAACGCCATCAAGGCCACGCTGGCTTCGTCGTCCCGGCCGAGCTGGACATAACCGCCAGTCACGCGCGACGCGACTTTCAGCGCGAACGGGGAGTAGCGCCTCAGAAGCGTCTCACGTGCGGCGTCGTCACCGCCGCGCGCCCGGCCGAGCAGCCCTTCGGGACCTTCCAAGCCGCCAGGGGAGCCGGCCGGCCGCGGCTTGTCGTCGGCTGAAACGCGGTCCGGCCTCAGCCCTCCCGGACTTCGGTTCAAATGGGCCACCCCGTTCACTACAGATTACGCCCGCTCACCGGCCGCTTTGGGGGTTCGACTGCTCCGCGGCCCTCTTCACTGGGGAGGTCACGCCGCCGTGAGCCGCCCTACTGCCGGCGGATGAGGTTCAGGACGATCGTCAGCACCAGGCTCACTAGGAGCATGGTCACGACGGGGAAGTAGAACGTGGTGGCCCCCCGCCGGATGAGGATATCCCCGGGCAGATGCCCCAGGCCGATAGCCCCACCGTATCGGAGGACGAGTCCCGCGGCCACGAGCACGACCCCGGCACCAACCAGGAGGCGGCCCAGGGCGTCAAGACCTTCCCCGTTCATACCTCTCAACCTCGCTCCAGAGACATCCGCAGTAGGGCTGTCGATACAGCCCGAGTTCGCGCGAGAGGGCGACCCCCTCCCGCCACCCCGGGCGGAAATCCCGGTAGGTGAAACGCACCTCGCCCCCGGCCCGTTCCGCCGCCGCCTCGCCGGCTCGACGGACCTCGTCATGGAGCTGGTAGGGGCTCACGAGAAGAGTGGTCGTGAACTCGCCAAGACCCCTCGCCGTCGCCTCACGGGCCGCTTCCGTCAACCGGAGGTCGTAGCAGGCTCGGCAGCGCACGTCGCGGTCCTTCCGAACCGGAAGGGTGGCCTCAAGGTGCAGTTCAGGCCTGTAGCCACCCGCGACCTCCAGGTCGAGACCGCTCCGCGAAGCGTAGTCCTGCGCCGTATCGAGGCGCCTCCGGTACTCCCGCGACGGCTGGATGTTCGGGTTGAAGAAGAAACCCAGGGGCGAGTAGCCTTCGGCCACGAGCGCCCTGTGGGGGTGAACCGCGCAGGGGCCGCAGCATACGTGAAGCAGTATGGGCCGGCCCGTGCCCCGTTCCCCACCGCGCAGCCCGCCCTTGCTCTCCCCCGTCACTCTCCCTCGACCTCGTCCCAGAGGGCCGGCTGGGAGGGTCGCCCTTGGGCCACCCCCGGCGGTGGCCGGCGACCGATGTGCTCGTAGGCCGGCCCGGTGAGCACACGCCCCCGAGGCGTCCTCATTATGAAACCCAGCTGCAGGAGAAAGGGTTCGTAGACGTCCTCCACCGTCTGGGACTCCTCGCTGATCGACGCGGCGATGGTGTCGAGGCCCACCGGTCCGCCGCCGAACTTGTCGGCCATGGACAGGAGCATTCGCCGGTCCACGGGGTCGAGACCGTGCTCATCTATGTCGAGCAGGCGCAACCCCTCCCGGGCCGCCTCGACCGTGATGCGGCCGGTGCCCCGGACTTGAGCGTAGTCTCGAATGCGCCGGAGCAGCCGGTTGGCCACGCGAGGCGTTCCCCGCGAACGGCGGGCGATCTCGCCGGCCCCCTCCGGCGCGAGGTCGATGCCTAGAATCCCCGCCGAGCGGGTGACGATGCGGCTAAGGTCTTCCTGCGAGTAGAAGTCCAGCCTCAGGACGACACCGAAGCGGTCGCGCATGGGCGAGGTGATGAGCCCCGCTCGGGTCGTGGCCCCGACAAGAGTGAACCGGGGTAGGTCGAGGCGGATGGACCGGGCACTCGGCCCTCTCCCGATGATGATGTCGAGGGCGTACTCCTCCATGGCGGGGTAGAGTATCTCCTCCACCGTGCGCCCGAGCCGGTGCACCTCGTCGATGAACAGGACGTCCCGGTCGGAGAGGTTGGTCAGAATGGCGGCCAGGTCCCCGGGCCGCTCGATGGCCGGACCCGAGGTGACCCGTATCCCCACCTTCATCTCGTTGGCTATGACGTAGGCCAATGTGGTCTTGCCGAGGCCGGGCGGGCCGGAGAGCAGGACGTGGTCGAGCGGTTCAGCCCGGTCCCGGGCGGCCTCGATGAAAATCCTGAGGCGCTCGACCACGGCCCCCTGGCCGATGTACTGGTCGAAGGACCTCGGCCGGAGCCCGGGTTCGAAGCTTCCCTCGTCCGGCCGGGCCCGTGGCGAGACTATGCGCTCGTCCTCGGGGCTCGCCATTCGGACTCCTTGTCTCCCTTCCCGTGGTGTTCGCCCTCTACAGGAGCTTCAAGGCCTTCTTGAGTAGGCCGGCCGTGTCGGCGTTCTCACCCAGTTCAGCCACGGCCCGGTCGACCGCTCCGGCGGCCTCGACCCGGGCATAGCCGAGCATCGCCAGAGCCTCCACGGCCTCCTCGCGCGGGTCACGAGACACGGGAGCCCCGGCGAGGTCCGCCGGGCCGAGACGCTGGCGCTCTGGGGCCAGCTTGTCGCGGAGTTCGACGACCAACCTCTGAGACAGCTTCTTTCCCACGCCTGGCAGGCGGCTGAGGCCGTCAGTATCCTCGTAGATCACGAGTTCGAGGAATCGCTTCGGGCGGCAGGCGGCCAGGATGCCTAGAGCCACCTTGGGTCCGACGCCGGAGACCGTCACCAGGAGGTCAAAAAGACCCGCCTCCTCGGCCGTGGCGAAGCCGAACAGGGTCAGGGCGTCTTCTCGAACGTGGAGCCGGGTGTGAAGGCTGACCTCCCCATCTTCTCCCGGCAGGGCGGACGTCGACGAATCCGGGGTCAAGACCTGGAACCCCACTCCTCCCACGTCAACCACCACGAAGCCCTTCCCGCGTTCGGCCACCCGGCCCCTGACGGAACGGATCACCCGCCTACCCCGCCTTTCCCGGCCCCGGGAGGCTCGCAGCCAGCCGGCCCTCGAGACCTCGGCTGTGGACACAGCACACGGCGACGGCCAGAGCGTCGGCGACATCGTCGGGTCTGGGCCTCTCTCGAAGACCCAGAATCATCCGGATCATCTCCTGCATCTGCCGCTTGTCCGCCCCTCCATAGCCCGTCACGGCCTGCTTGACCTGGGGTGGCGTGTACTCCTTGACGGTCTTGCCCGAAGCAGCGGCCGCCAGGAGTATGACGCCCCTGGCTTCGCCCACCGACAGGGCCGTCCGCACGTTCCGGTTGAAGAACAACTGCTCGACGGCCACGGCGTCGGGGTCGTGCGCCGCGATGAGTTCAAGGAGCCTGGTATGTAGCATGAGGAGCCGTTCAGAGAGGGGTGAGTCCTTGGGGGTGGCTATGACCCCGAAGGCCGGAGCCCGCAGGCGGCCGTCGCTCTCGTAGACGAAGCCGTAGCCCGTAGCGGCCGTCCCGGGGTCCACGCCCAGAACCAGCATAGGGATTTCCCCTCCCCTGGGCGTAATTAGACGGCTGTGGAGTGTTTCCCTTGCCGCCTGAAGCAGCGCAACCTGAAGCAGTGCCGCCCGAAGCACCGCCAGCCCTGAGCGCGAGAGCGCGGAAGGCTCTGGTCTTGGGCCTGGCCCTCCTGGCGGCCGCGGTCGTCGCCGCCGGTCTCTCCCCTGTTCTCTGGGCTCGCGGTGCCTGCCCTCCGGCCGCGACGACGCCGGCGGGCGGATGGTCTGTCTACCGCGGGGCGTCCTTCGACGTCGTCTACCCCTCTCGCCTGGGGAACGTAGACGCGCCCGTCGTCGCCCGCCTCCTTGAAGAGGCGGCCTCTCAGGCCGCCGGCTTCCTCGGCCCGGCGGCCGGGCGCCCCGCCGGCCTGCGGCTCGTGGTAGTGCTCGACGCGGCGGGCCGGAGCCGGCCGGCCTGGCTTGAGGGGATGCGCGCCATCGGGGCCCGGGCCGGCTCGGAGGAGACCTGGCTCGAAGCCGCGGCGGCCGCCGTCCTGGCCGGGACGTCCGGGCGGGGGACCGCGGACCCGGGAGCCGCCGCGGCGCTCGCGGCCTGCCTCACGCCGGAGGGCCGCGAGGAGTGCCTCGCGGTGGCGGCCGCTCTGGACGCTCGCGGCCGCCTGGCAAGCGTCCCGCAGCTCATGTCCTGGTGGCCCTCTCTTCCTCTCGCCCGGGAACAACTCGGTTCGCTGCTCGCCTATGTGGAGTCGCGGTGGGGCCAACCGGCGGCGCGGTCTCTCCTCGGCAACTGGCCCGGACCCGCCCGGACCGGCTTCGGGGATTTCGAGAGACGGCTCGAGGCGGCCCTGGGCGGCGAAACCACCGCGGCCGGACTCGACCTCGGCTGGGTGGCCCACGTCAGAGAGTCTTCATCAGCCCTCGAGCCGGAGGCTCTCGAAAGTGCGGCACGGTTCACGGATTCCGAACTCGGGGCAGCCCGCGCCGCCGCAATAGCCCTGTCTCTCCTGGGCGTGGCGGTCGGGGCGGCCCTCTTACTGGCCCTGTCCGCGGCAGGCGAGAGAAGGGGCGGAGTGTTCGCCGTCCTGGCGTTTGCCCTGGCCGCGTGCCTCGAACTGGTGTTGTTCACGGACGGGCTGAGCCTGTGGGCCAAGTCCGCAATAGCCCTGGGCGAGGTGGTGGTCTTCTCTGTCCTCGCGGTCGCCCTGCGGCGTCGATTGCCGCGCGGGCACCGCGACGGGCCCGAGCCACTCGCGCCGAGCGGGAGAGGCCTAGCCGAACTGGGCATAACCGTCGCGATGTTCCTGATGGTGATCTCCCCGCGCTTCGGGCTCTACTACTACTCGCGTGAGATATGGGCGAAGGCCCCCATGATGATCTTGGCCCTGGCCTTCCTCGTCCTCGAGGGCCGGCGGGGCTTCGACGAGGTCGGGCTCGGCCGGCCGGGCTGGCGGGTCGTCTGGATGGCCCTCGCCGGCGTGGTGGCCTTCCGGCTCACGACCGGGCTGACAGAAGCGATCTACTACGGGGCCACGGCGCGCGTCACCGGGCTCGATTTCGCGTGGCACCTCTATGAGCCCTGGTGGCGGATCGGGTTCGACCACCACCCCTATGTGGCGTGGCCGGCCTCCTCGGCGGTTCAGGATATCTGGGACTTCTTCTTCGGCAACTTCGCGGAGGAACTGTTCTTCCGCGGCTATCTCCTGTCCAGATTGGCCCGGAGCATGGGCTGGTGGAAGGCCCTCTTCGCGCAGGCTGTCCTGTTCGGGTTCTTCCACGTTAACTACGACGGGTTCCCATTCGACCCGTTGCCGATGCTCTTCTACGTTCTGATGGCCACGGCGTTTGGTGTCCTGATGGGTCTACTTCTCAGGTACAGCGGCACGCTTCTGGTGCCGGCCCTGGTCCATCCGCTGTCGAACCTGGGAGTCCTCTGGGTAGGGGTGACCTACACCGCCTACCGGGGCAGTTGGCTCACCTACCTGGGCTACGACCCGCTTGAGGTCGTGCTCGGCCTGGTCCTGATACCCCTGGTCCTGCTGGCGGCGTCAGGCAAGCTGGGGACGCTGCGCCTTCCTGGACGTGGACCGAGGCTCAGAAGCAAGGGGCCCTACGTGGAAGTGCCCGGGGGCTAGAAGGGCCCGCCGGTGAGGGGTCTAGTCCGACAAGCCCTCGATGTACCTGAGGACATCTTCCCGGTCCTTGAAGGCCTTCCCCGCCTCGAAGATGTCGACCTCGGCCTGGCTCAGGTCGCCCCTCTTGATGCCGGTCGGCCCGATGAGGATGAGCCGTACCGAGGGCACGTCATCGAGCGATCCTGCGTAGAGCATGAGGTCGTCGCCCTCCAGGCGCAGGGTGCACCGGGAGTGGGCGGGGCACATGGCGTCGCGCTCGGGGCGCTCGAGCTCAGCGCGCTCGGGGGCGAAGGCGGTGACGGTCCAGTCTTTGAGCTCAGTGACTAGCTGGTCGCGGGTCAGGCCCACGATGCCCGCGCCGGCGGTCGTGACCACCGACTCCTCGTGGCCGCAGCACTCGTAGACCACGGTCCAGACGAACGTAGCGCCCGGCAGGACCCTGATGTCTTCCGAGGGCACCGCCAGAGAACCCGAGCCCGAACCCGCCCCGTCACCCGGCGGAACGTCCTCCCGCCCCCCACTCCCGGCGCCCGGGGCGAGACCGTCCCCGCCCGTCGAGGAGCCGCCGCCCCCCGAACCGACCCTCACGCCGAGGAACCTCCAGAGACCCGATGGGTCGAGGTGAGGGACAACGCCCAGGTAGTGGCCTGCTGTGGCGAAGGTGAGCGTGAGAACGGCGATGAGGAGAAAGCCGCGCGCAAGCCGCCCGCGGCCCGAAAGAGGCCGGCGAGGCCGAACCACGGTCAGGACCTCCCGATCTCCGAGTCTGGCCTCAAGTATGGCCGGACTGGATACGTTCTACTCGGGAGGAAAGCCCAGGCTCGGTCTAGGTGTCCGTTTCGTAGTTGGCGTAGACGTTCTGGACGTCCTCGTGGTCCTCCAGAGCCTCGACGAGACCCAGGCACTTCTCGGCCTGTTCTCCCTCGAGGCGCACCGTGCTCTGGGGAATCATACTAATCTCCGCCTCGGCGACGTGTAGCCCGGCGTCCTTGACGGCCTCGACAACGGCCCTGAAGTCTTCGGGAGCCGTGACGACCTCGAAGGCGTCGTCCTCCACGCGGACATCTTCGGCCCCGGCCTCGAGCGCGACCATGAGGATGTCGTCCTCTGAGGCCTCGTTGTCCTCACGCGCCAGGATGATGGACCCCTTCTTCTTGAACATCCAGGCGACACAGCCCGACTCGCCGAGATTCCCTCCGTGGCGGGAGAAGATGTAGCGGATTTCCTGGGCCGTGCGGTTCCGGTTGTCGGTCATCAGCTCGACGAGGACCGCGACTCCGCCAGGCCCGTAGCCCTCGTAGGTGACCTCGTCGTAGACAGTGCCTTCATCCAGTTCGCCCGTGCCTTTCATGATCGCCCTCTGAATGTTGTCGGAGGGCATGTTGGCGGCTCGCGCCTTCTCGACCGCAAGCCGCAGCCGGAAGTTGGTCTCCGGATTGCCCCCGCCCTCCCTGGCCGCGGCTATGAGCTCGCGCCCCAGTTTGGTGTAGACGGCGCCCTTCTTGGCGTCGACGGCGGCTTTCCGCCTCTTGATGTTCGCCCACTTCGAATGGCCTGACATTCCCGCGACCCCCATGCCCTGCCGGTCGGACCGGCGGCCAGAATTAACCCCCAGCGACCCCTCAGAAATCGGGGATGGCCGGGACGCGCCGCTTGTGTTCGCTTCGGGCAACCATCTCCCGGATGCGCCCGGAGGTCTCCTCCGGAACCCGACCGCCGAGGAGAAAGCGATCGAGGAGTTCGTACGTGACGCCCATCTCGCCCTCGTCGGTCTGCCCCGGCCAGAGGCCCGCAGTCGGGGGCTTGGCGATGACCGGCTCGGGGACTCCGAGGTGCCTGGCGAGGGCCCTGACTTCCCCTTTCACGAGGTTGCCCAGGGGTAGGACGTCAACAGCTCCGTCGCCGTACTTGGTGAAGTATCCCACCGAAAGCTCGGCCCGGTTCCCGCTCCCGACCACGAGGCGGTTCAGGAGGTTCGCGTGGAAGTACCACGTCACCGCCCGCAGCCGCGCCCTGAGGTTGGCCAGGCTCAGCCCCCGCCTTCTGTCGGTTCCGTCCGGGAGGCCGGGGCCCACCCCGGGTCCGGCTTCGCCGCCGATGGCCCGCAGAATCGCCTCGTAGACGCCGTCGAGCGGGACGACCTTGACCGGGACGCCGAACTCGTCGGCCACCAGGCGCGCGTGGGCGGCATCCTCGGGCGCGCTGCCGCAGGGGAGGATGAGACCCAGGCATTCACCGGGGAAGGCTCGGGCACAGACGGCGGCGACGACGGAGGAATCTATGCCGCCGCTGAGCCCGAACACGGCCCCGGCGGCCCCCGCCTCGACCGCGCGGTCGCGGAGCCATCCGACCAGCCGGTCGACGTACTCCGGTTCCCACCCAGCCGGCCGGCGGGACACGGGCGGCGGCTGCGGGCCACGCCCTCCGGGCCTACACGTGGCCTCGTTCCTGGCCTTGTCGTCGTCGGGATTCATGGCGTCACTCATCAAACCCACATTTCAATGCCCCCGAACGGTTCTCCTGTGGCCGCGCGGGGACGGCCCTCCTCGCGCCCTTCGGACACAGTCCCCAGGTGCGCGCTCCTTTGACGGTATCACCGGGGCGGCGTAGAATCCTGGGAGACCGGTGACCGCCGGGAGCGCGAGGGGGCGGGACTCATGAGAGATGATAGGACGTCTCCCCAGTCGCCGGAGGAGGCCGATGTGTGCGAGGTCTTCTCAGTGGACCAGAAAGCCGTCGCCGAGGCCCGCCGGCAGCTTCCGCCCGAGCCGCTCCTGGCGCGGCTGGCCGAGACGTTCCGGGCCCTCGGCGATCCCACCAGGGTGAGGATACTCCAGGCCCTGACGACCCGCGAGCTGTGCGTCTGTGACCTCGCCGCCGCCCTGGGTATGACTCCGTCGGCCATATCCCACCAGCTGCGCCTCCTCCGGCACCTCCGGCTCGTGAAGCCCCGCAAGGCGGGTCGCATGGTCTACTACTCCTTGGACGACGACCACGTCGTGGACCTTTTCAGCCGGGGGTTGGAGCACGTCAGGCACGGCTGACGCCCCAGCGTTCGGAAGGTGCCGGGTGACAGCGTGCGGCTCGCCGGCTACCTTCCTCCGAGCAACCTGAGCCCATTAAGGATGACGAGAACGGTGTTCCCCGTGTCGGCCATCACGGCGAGCCAGAGGGGGAGAAGTCCCACGGCGGCCAAGACGAGCGCCACGGCCTTCAGGGCGACGGCCAGGATGATGTTCTGCCGGATGACGCCGACGGCGCGACGCCCAAGCCTGATGGCGTAGGCCAGGCGGCCGAGGTCGTCGCTCATCAGCGCGACGTCGGCGGCCTCGATGGCCTGGTCGGTTCCCGCCACGCCCATGGCGACGCCGACGTCCGCCGCGGCCAGGGCGGGCGAGTCGTTCACCCCGTCCCCGACCATGCCCAGTGATCCGGGTCTACCCGCGTCCGCCAGTTCCCTGACCACCTCGACCTTGCCCTGGGGTAGAAGGGCCGCTCGGAAGCCGTCAAGCCCCAGGACCCTCGTGACGGCCTCGGCCGAACCCCGGTTATCCCCGGTCAGGAGGTAGAGACGGCCGACCCCCGCTCGGCGGAGGTCCCGCACGGCCGGACCGGCTTCCCGGCGAACGACGTCGCTGACGGCGACGAGCCCTAGCACGCGCCGGCTCGTTCCCACGTACGCTACGGTCTTACCCTGCGCTTCGAGGCGGCGGCCCGCGTCGCCCAACTCCCCGAGGCCGACGCCGAGGTCGGTCTCAAACAGGGCGGCGCTCCCAACATAATGGTTCCGCCCACGGACCCTGGCCTTCGCCCCACGCCCGGGAATCGACTCAAAGTTCCTGCCGTTCTCGGCGGACGCCGCCCGCGCCCTGATGGCCGCGGCCAGGGGGTGCTCCGACCGCCCCTCCACGGCCGCCGCCACCCGCAGCACCTCCTCCGGGCCGAGCCCGCTCTCCGGCGCGGGCAGAACGTCACTCACCTCGGGACGCCCCTCCGTGAGGGTCCCCGTCTTGTCGAAGGCCACCGATGTCAGGCGACCGAGGGACTCGAGGGCGGAGCCCCCTTTGATGAGCACCCCGTTTCTGGCCGCGTTGCCGATGGCCGCGACCACCGCCACCGGAGTCGAGAGCACCAGGGCGCACGGGCAGGCCACCAGGAGCAGGGCCAGGGCCCGGTAGACGAAAGGCTCAAACGGGCGCCCGAGGAGAAGAGGCGGGAGCACGGCAACCGCGACCGCGAGACCGACGACGACCGGGGTGTACGACCCGGCGAAGCGGTCCACGAGCTTCTGGTGGCGGGCCTTCTCGAGCTGGGCCTCCTCCACGAGGTGGACTATCCGGGCCAGAGTGGTGTCGTCGGCCCCGCGGGTCGAGACCATCTCGAGGGCTCCGGTTCCGTTGACGGTGCCGGCGAAGACCTCGTCGCCCGGACCTTTGGGTACGGGCATGGACTCTCCGGTGATCGGCCCCTGGTTGACGTGGGAAGATCCGGCCCTGACCACCCCGTCCACCGGGAACCTCTCACCGGGACGGACCACCACAGTGTCACCCACCTGGACGTCGCGGGCGGGAATCTCCTTCTCCAGGCCGTCTGGCCCCTTCACCAGGGCGGTCAGGGGAGCTAGTTCCAGGAGGGAGCTTATGGCCTTCCGGGTCCGCGTGACGCCGGCCGCCTCCAGTGTCTCGCCCACGGCGAAGAGGAACACGACCAGGGCCGCCTCAGGGAGGTCCCCGATGGCGATGGCCCCGACGGCGGCCACCACGACCAGCACTTCGAAGTTGACGACTCTGGCCCGCAGGGCCCCGAAGGCCCGCCGGCCCACCATCCACCCTCCGAGGGCCGTTGAGGCGAGGAACGCGGAACTCGCGGGAACGCCGGGGCCGAGAATCCATCGAGCCGCGAAGCCCAGGGCGAGGAGGACCCCGGACGCGACGGCCAGGCGAAGGCGGTTCCGGAACTCATCCGCGCCCGACTCGACGGCGCCTCCGGCGGCGGCACCGGTCCCCTCCCGGGCATTGGCCGAACCGGCCCGCTCTGTTCCCCCACCATCGGAATCCCCGGTCCGGACGGGCAGCCTGACCTGGTAGCCGGCCGCCTTCACGGCGGCGGCGATGTCCTCCACTCTGACATCACCGTCGTGGCTGACTCTGAGCAGGCCGGTCACCGCGGAGGCCGCCGCTGCCCTCACGCCCGGTACCGAGACGGCCCCAGCCTCGACCTTGAGCGCGCAAGACGGGCAGTCCATCCCCTCGACGCTGAGATTGAGCTCGCAGGTCTTGCGCAGGGCGGATCATCTCCAGTCCGCGACACCTGAACGTATGAACAAGTCCTCAACAATGAGTATAGCTGTGGTTGCTTGCCGGAACAAGCAAGAAGCCCCCGGGACGCTCGCCCGGGGGCCTTCCTTGCCGGTGTTGTCCGCGGTCCGTGCTCGGCTCTCAGAACACGGCGAGGTACTGCTCCAGCTCCCAGGGATAGACCTGCGTGCGGTAGACTTCCGCTTCTATCCGCTTGGCGCTGACGAAGTACTCGAAGATGTGCTCTCCAAGGGCCGACTTGATGATCTCGTCCTTGGACAATTCGTCCAGGGCCTCCTCGAGGCTTCCCGGCAGGCTCGTGATCCCGAGTTCGCGACGTTCCGAGTCCGTCATCTCGTAGACATTCCTGTCGACCGGAGGCGGCGGATCGAGATCTTCCTTGATTCCCTGGAGCCCGGCCTTGAGCATGACCGCGGTGGCCAGATACGGGTTAGCTGACGGGTCCGGGCTTCTGAACTCCACCCTCGTGGAGAGACCCCTCCTGGCGGGCACGCGGATGAGCGGGCTGCGGTTACGCTCCGACCACGCCACGTTCACGGGGGCTTCGTAGCCCGGAACCAGGCGCTTGTAGGAGTTGACCAGGGGGTTCGTGACCGCGGTCAGCCCCCGGGCGTGACGCAGGAGACCGGCGATGTAGTTCAGGCACACGCGGCTGAGCTGGTGGGGCCTGTCGGGGTCGTAGAAGGCGTTCTCGTCTCCGATGAAGAGGGACTGGTGGCAATGCATGCCGGAACCGTTGATGCCGTGGACCGGCTTAGGCATGAATGTAGCGTGGAGCCCGTGCTGCTTGGCTATCGTGCGGACCACGACCTTGAACGTGAGGATATTGTCGGCCGCGGTCAGGGCGTCCTCATATCTGAAGTCTATCTCGTGCTGTGCCGGCGCGACCTCGTGATGCGAGGCCTCCACCTCGAAGCCCATCTCCTCGAGGGCGAGAACCATGTCCTGGCGGGCGGCCTCTCCGAGGTCGACAGGCGAAAGGTCGAAGTAGCTGCCTTGGTCGTGCGTCTTTGTCGTGGGACGGCCGTCCTCGTCGAGGTGGAAGAGGAAGAACTCGGCCTCCGGGCCGACGTTCATCGTGTAGCCCATTTCCCGGGCCTCGGCGATGACGCGCTTCAGGGCCGTCCGGGGGCATCCGGCGAAGGGAGTCCCATCCGGGTTGAGGACGTCGCAGATGAGCCTGGCCGTCACCCCTTCAGTGTCGCGTGATTGCCACGGGAACACGGCGAACGTCTCGGGGTCGGCCTGGAGTAGCATGTCGGATTCCTCGATCCTGACGAAACCGTGGATGGAGGAGCCGTCGAAGAGCAGATCGCCGTCAAGGGCTTTCTGGACCTGGTCGACGGGAATGGCCACGTTCTTGGTGACTCCGAGGATGTCGGAGAACTGCAGGCGGACGAACCGAACCTTGAGTTCGTCCGAGAGGCGTAGGACATCTTCCTTGGTATAGGCTGGCACAGTGATTCCCCTCTCTCGTGATCGGCGGTGCGGAGCTTCCGGTCCGTCGGCCTACGGTCCAGGCTTCTGCGAGCTCGGCCGCCGGGTTCCATCCTCGCCCTTCCGCTTGCCGGGTTCCGGAGACCCTTCGTGGAGCGTCTCGCCGGCCGCCAACCTATCCGACACGCTCGGCGGGCGCCCGGTCTGTCCAAAGGTCTGGCGCCCTATCAGGCGACCGGCGTCTCCAGGGTAGAGCCGGTCGACGCTGCCGGCAGGACCGCGCCCCAAGAGGCGCGCCCTGGCGTCTTCGTATCTCGCCAAGCCGCTCGCCTCGAGCCTGGAGGCCGGACCGCGGGCCTCGCCGGTCGGCCGGGCCCCTCCCACGTCCCAGCGCCCCTGGGCCGCCAGGTCGGCTATCGCCCTGAGGTCGTAGCCCTCCTCTAGAAGGCGCTTGATCTCCAGAAGGCGGCGGATGTCGGCCGACGAGTAGAGGCGCCGGTTGCCCGGAGTGCGGGCGGGCTCGAGGAGGCCTACCGCTTCGTAGTACCTGATGCGCCGCCGGGTGAGACCGGTCATCCGTTCGGCCACGAACATCGGGTAAACCGGAGCGTCATCGGGGATGCGGGACATGCTCGCACCTCCCAACCTTGGTGCAGGTTGGTCACATTATACGCGGCTCGGGCCTGAAGGGTCAACGAAGCGGTTATATGTATGTCATAAACTATAACATCATCCGGCCCGTCTCTTGCCTCCGCCCACGCGACGGTAGTTCCCCGTTGTCCCATGTCGCGGCCAGGGACGCGCCGGCAGCGAGACGGCCGGCCCTCCCCGGGTTTTCGGCCTCACCCCGACCCCCTCCCGGTCGTAGTATGGACCGCCGGAGTGGCCGAGGCGCGGTTCTCCTTCGGCCCGCCGAACACATCGGTCCGCAATCATGGCTCTCCGGAACACGGAAGACACAGAGACCTTGTGGGGGGCTGGCTGAATGCTGGATCAGGGGGGCCCGCGAGAGCCGTCCCGCGGCCGCGTCCGGAAGGTGTTCCCAGGCGGAAACACGGCCTACGGCTTCTACTCGTTCTACGACCAGATCGCCCGACCCGACGCCAACAAGATCTTCGTCATCAAGGGCGGTCCCGGGGTGGGCAAGTCGACATTCATGAGGAAGATCGCCGACACGGTGCGGTCCGCGGGCTACGGCGTCGAGTACCATTGCTGCTCGTCCGACAACGATTCCCTGGACGGGGTCTACGTTCCCGCGCTGGACGTGGCCCTCATCGACGGCACCGCGCCACACGTCGTAGACCCGAAGAACCCCGGGGCCGTGGACGAAATCGTCCACTTGGGAGACTACTGGGACGAAGCCGGGATGAGAGGGAACCGGACCGAGATCCTCGCCCTCAACCGGGAAGTCGGCCGGCTCTTCAGAAGGGCCTACGCCTACTTGTCGGCGGCCAAGATTTTCCTCGATGAGGTCGAGAGCTATTACCAGGATACGGGTGCCCTGGACAGGGGCGGCCTGCATCGGGTGGCCATGAACCTCATCGAGGAGGTTTTCGGCGGTTCAAAGTCGAGGGCGAGGACTCCCCGCGACCGACATCTGTTCGCCACGGCCATCACCCCGGACGGTCCGGTCAACTACCTCGACACCATCGTCGGAGACCTCGAGCGCCACTACATCATCACCGGCGACGACGGGACGGGGAAAACCACGGTTATCAGCCGTGTCGTCGATGCCGCGTTGATGAGAGGGTTCGACATAGAGGTCTTCCATTGCGCCCTCGACCCGAAGAAGGTCGACCACGTCGTCGTGCCCGAACTCGGCGTGGCGGTTCTGAACGAGGTGGAGCCGCACTTCTACCCGCACCAGGACGGCGACACGCGCATCGACACCATGCAGTACGTGGACACCGGAATCCAGGAGGCTTACCTCGGGGAGCGGACGCGGGCACGCGAGATGTACCGCGAGGCCTTCAACCAGGCCGTGTGGTTCATCTCCAAGGCAAAGAAGACACACGACGAGATGGAACGGTACTACGTTCCTAACATGGACTTCGACAGGATAGAGTCCAGGCGGCGTGAGGTCGAGAGCCGTATCATGAGCTTGGCCGAGGAACGCGGGAGCCCGCCCGGGTAGACCCCGGACAGGCGGGAACCAGGCCCGGCGACCGCCAGCCCGGAGGCCCACGGAGGCCGGCACGTCGACGAGCCGTGCCGGCCTCCGGCATTTCCGTCCGAAGGATTTCCCGTCCCGGGACGACCAATATAGGGACGACCGGGAGGGCCGAGATGACGGACTCTGACCCCGGCGCCGATGTCCGGCTGGCCCAGGCAGTGGCCGCCGGCGACCCGGAGGCGGCGCGGGACCTGTGCGAACTCCACTTGCCACGCCTCTACGCCTACATCCTGGGGCGTTCGGGTCTCGACCCGGACGCTTCGGCCGAGGTGGCTCAGGAGACGATCGTCGCCGCCCTGCGCTCGGCTCAGCACTTCAGGGGTCAGAGTTCACTCGACACCTGGCTGTGCGCCATCGCCCGCCGCAAAGTGGCCGACCACTATCGCCGCGAGAGCCGGCGACCCCTCAGCCTGGACAGGCTCACGCTCGAGGGGCTGGCCCTCCTCGACACGCGGCCCCTGCCCGAGGAGACGGCCCTGCGGGAGGAGACGGCGGCCACGGTCCACCGCGCCCTCTGGCGCCTGCCGGCCGACCAGCGCGAGGCCGCCCTGCGGAAGTACCTCGACGGCCGGTCGGTCGCCGAGATAGCGGTCGAACTCGGGCGAAGCGAGAAGGCGGTGGAATCGCTCCTCTCACGCGCTCGAGAAGGCCTGCGCAAGAAGTTGGCGGCCTGGGGCGTGGGAGCCGGGGCACATCCCCGCCCGTCGCCGGAAGGCTGCCCCGGTGAGAGACGCGATGAAAGGGGACACCGCGCATGACGGCGTTGAGAAGGTATCTGGAGGAGAACCTGGCGCTCATTCTTAGGGGCCACGCCCTCCGGGTCTCCGGCATCCCGTTGCCTGCCGGAACCACGGCGGAGGCCTACGAGTCATGCCTTATGGCGTTGCGCCCGCGCGACCGCTGGCCCGAGAACACAAGGGTCTACGCGGCCCTCCGTTCGAGCCTGGCCGAGAACCCGCTCGCCGCGCTCACCGCGCTGGGGGTGGCGGCGGCGACAGGGCTCTACTTGGGTCTCGGCCGGGCCGCCGTATCGTGGTTGGGAGCCCTCTTAGGGGGCCCGGTGTAGGAGATACCGCCGGAGCTGGGTATCGACCGGCGCGACCGACTTGAGAGAGGAGCATGGCCCGATGGTCAAGAGAATAGCCGCGATAATCCTCATCTATCTCGCCGCCAGCGCCGCCTGGATGTGCCTGGGCGTGCTGACGGAGGCGCGGACCCAGGATGCCTACCGGGAGCTCCACGGAGCCGTGGGTGAGCTCTGGGGCACGTCTCACAGCCAACCCGCCCCGGAGGTCTACGCGCTGGTTCCGCGGGCCGAGAACGAGTCGACCGGCTCCGGCCCGGACCTTGTCAGGATGGTGGTGCCTCTCTCGGGTAGCGATGTCAGGGCCGCGTTCGACCTCGACTACAGGCGGAAGGGCCTCTTGTGGTTCAGTACCTACGCCGTCGACTTCAGCGGGAGATGGCAGGCCGCAAACCCTCTGGACTTGACCCGTGACTTCGTCATCGTCTTCAGGTTCCCGACCCCGATGGCCATCTACGATGACTTCTCATTCCTCGTGAACGAGCGGGAGGCCCAGGTGAGGCGAGGAAGTGACGGCAGCCTCGAGGCGGTGGTCACCCTCGAGCCCGGGGAGGAGATGACGTTCGCCGCCGCCTACCGTTCGAGGGGTCTTGACTCCTGGACCTACTTCTTCGGGCCGGACGTCACCCAGGTCAGGGACTTCACCTTGACCATAGACACCGATTTCGAGGAGATCGACTTCCCGGCCCAGACCATCTCACCGACCACGAAGGCAAAGATAGCGGGCGGCTGGCGGCTCATCTGGCGGCACGAGAACCTCATCTCGGGTTACCAGGTGGGCCTGGAGATGCCGCACAGGCTCAACCCGGGACCGCTGGCCAGCCGGATCAGCTTCTTCGCGCCGCTCACGCTCCTGTTCTTCTTCTTCGTCATCTTCGTCCTGGCCGTCCTGCGCGGCGTGAACCTGCACCCCATGCACTACTTCTTCCTCGCCGCCGCGTTCTTCTCGTTCCATCTCCTGTTCGCTTACCTGGTTGATCATGTCGACGTGCATCTGGCCTTCGCCGCCGCGAGCTTGGTGTCGGTGGGCCTTGTCGTCTCGTATCTCCGGCTTGTCGTCGGGAACCGGTTCGCCTTCGTCGAGGCCGGGTTGGCGCAGCTCCTTTACCTCGTCCTCTTCTCCTACACCCATTTCCTGCGGGGGTTCACGGGCCTCACAGTGACCATCGGGGCCGTCCTGACCCTCTTCGTCCTGATGCAGGCCACGGCCAGGGTGGACTGGGATGATGTTTTCGGAGGACAGGGCCCGAAGAGCCGGCCCACCAGCGGAAGTGTTCAGGCGTGAGAGAGGCCCTCGCGCAAGCCTGGTCACTCGCACGGGAAGTCGCCACCCGCCCGCTGGCGGCCTACGAGAGGATCGCCGCGGCCCCTCCCCTGGCGGGAGCCCTCGCCTTCATGGCCCTCCTCGCGGGTGCGGTGGGGATCGTGGCCGCGGGAATCGCCACGGCCCGGACGGAGGACCCGGGAGACGTAGTCCTGGCGTTCATCCTGGGAGGCCCGGTCGCGGTCTTCGCGGTCTACGCGGGAGCGGCCGGGGTCATCTGGCTGGTGTCACGGGCCTTGGGCAGCCGGGCGTCCTTCGAGGCCGTCCTCTCGGCCTGGGCCGGGAGCTACCTCCCCACCGCGGTATGGTTCGCGGGGATGCTCCTAGCCCACGTCATCGTGGCCTCCGGGTTCGAATCATCGACCGCGACCGACCCCGAAGCCGTACCCGGCGGGGTGACCTTCCAGGTGCTGTTCCTCGCCTTCAGCGTAGCGGCGTTCCTCTGGAAGGCCCTCCTGCTCTACCTCACCCTGCGCGTCGTGGGGAGACTCGACTTCCGCCGCATCGTGGCCGCGGCGGCCATCCTCGCCCCGGTCGCCGTCGGCTACTGGGCCTTGGGCCTCGAACTCGGATGGTTCAAGGTCCCGTTCATATAGGCCTGCGCCAGCCGCGGGCCGGGAGACCTAGGCCCCCGACACGAGGAGGATGAAGGCCTCCATGATGTGCGTGGCCTGCGCCCCCTTCTCCGTCGAGAGGAGCGGGAAGACCGCGGCCGTGAGCCCGAGGCCGATGAAGGCCACGCTGGCCACGATGGCCCCGGCCGGTTCCGGACATGGCGAGGAATCAAGACGGTATCCGGCAGACGAAGCCGTCCCATGTGGGGCGGGCAGCGACCTCCGACGTCCGCACCGGGACGTGTCTCCAGGCGTGACCCGGGCCCGGCGACGGGCCGGGCACGTGGCGTCGTAGCGGGCATTTCCCCCGGGTCCCGGGCATATGGAGTTGGGATTAGGGATGCCGGGCGAGCGTCGCGTGAAGTCGCCGGGAGGTGGGTTCTTCCCTGAGAACTGGAGCAGCCGCCCGCAGGAGGCCCCGAGACCGGTCCCCGTCCGTTCACCCCCGCCGCTCACGCGGCCCCCTGGGTCAGGGCCGGCTATCGGCAGGCCCCGCGCGGCGGCGGGCGGAACCCGCTCTGCCCGCCTGGGCCACGCGCTCCGCGCGGGAACTCGCCCTCGAGCTCGATACGGACCTACTAACGGGTCTCTCCCCGCGAGAAGCCGCCCGCCGCCTGGATATCTTCGGCCCCAACGAGATGGCCGTAGGACGCCGGATATCCCCGGTTCGCATCCTGATCTCGCAGTTCACCGACTTCATGGTACTCGTTCTCATCGCGGCGGCCGTGGTCTCGTACCTCCTCGGCGAGGCGGCGGACACGGCGGCCATCCTGGCCATCGTCTTGATGAACGCCGCGCTGGGCTTCACCCAGGAGTTCCGCGCCGAGCGGGCGATGGAGCGCCTCCGCGAACTGGCCGCGCCGACGGCCCGGGTCGTTCGCGGTGACCCGGGCGGGGGCGAGATTGTCCCGGCGCGTGAAGTAGTTCCCGGAGACGTGGTGCTCATCGAGGCGGGCGACCGCATACCCGCCGACATGCGCGTCATCGAAGCGCATTCCCTCCAGACACAGGAGGCGGCCCTGACCGGAGAATCCACTCCCGTGGCCAAGACCGCCCACCCGCCCGCGGGGGAGCCCGCGAGCGTGGCGGAACTGCCCGGGGCCCTTTTTTCGGGAACGGAGGCCATCAGCGGGCGGGGCCGCGGTCTCGTCACGGCCACGGGCATGGAGACCGAGTTCGGCAAGATAGCGGGTTTGATCGGCGAGGCCGGCGAAGGGCCGACCCCTCTACAGCGACGCATGGAGGAACTCGGGCGATATCTGGTCCTGGCCTGCCTCGCGGTTTCCGGACTCGTGGTCTGGGCCGGAGTGCTCCGCGGTGAACCCATCTACGAGATGTTCCTGGCGGGAGTCAGCCTCGCGGTGGCAGCCATTCCGGAAGGCTTGCCCGCCGTGGTAACCGTGCTCCTGGCCCTTGGAGTCCAGCGCATGATCCGGCGCCGGGTCATCGTGCGGAAGCTCCCGGCCGTCGAGACACTCGGTTGCGCCACGGTCATCTGTTCCGACAAGACGGGAACCCTCACTCAGAACGAGATGACGGTGAGGCGGCTCTGGACCCCCCAGGGGATGTGGGAGGTCACGGGACAAGGCTATGACGCTCGAGGGAGCCTGCGCCCGCATAGCCCCGGCATAGCCCGGCCCGCCGGCGCGAGCCGGAACCCGGTGCCGCCTCCCGCCCGGCCGGGCCCGCCGGGAGGCGTGGCCCAAGTCAAGTTCCTTCTCGCCGGGGCGGTCCTGTGCACCAACGCCTACCTGACCCCCGCCCCCGGGGAGGGCGGCCGGGCAGGCGACGGCCGGCGGCTCGCGGTGCGCGGGGATCCGACCGAGGGGGCCCTCCTGGTTGCGGGACTCAAGGCCGGTCTCCGTAAGGCCGACCTCGAGAGACGCTTCCCACGCTCGGGTGAACTCCCATTCTCGTCCGAGCGGCGCCGGATGACTACCGTACACGATTGGCCGCAAGGCGAAGGCAACCGGCTCGTCGTGTTCTGCAAGGGCGCTCCCGACACGGTCCTCCAGCTCTGCGAGCGATGCGCCGGCGACCGGGGTCCGGTCCCGCTGACAGACAGCCTCTCCCAGGCCGTCATGACGGTGAACGACCACATGGCCGCCTCGGGGCTGAGGGTTCTGGCCGTAGCCTACCGGAGCCTCGAACCGCCCCACGGCCACCTTGGAACAGGCGGCCCGGCGGGAGGCGAGACTCCCGCCGGGCTGGACGTGCGGGAGGTCGAAAAAGAGCTCACCTTCCTCGGTCTCATAGGGATGTCCGACCCGCCGCGCGAGGAGGCCGGACCCGCCGTCACCACCTGCCGGAGGGCGGGCATCAAGGTGAGCATGATCACCGGAGACCATCCGGCGACGGCCGTGGCCGTGGCCCGGGAGCTTGACCTCATCGACCCGGGGGTCCCCGAGGACAGGCAGGTCCTCACTGGGCGCGACCTCGACCGCCTTTCTGAACGGGCTCTCGCGCGCGTGATACACGAGGTGCGCGTGTACGCCAGGGTATCCCCAAGCCACAAGCTCAAGATAGTGAGAGCCCTCAGGACCAGGGGCGAAATCGTGGCGATGACCGGGGATGGGGTCAACGACGCTCCGGCCGTCAGGGAAGCCGACATCGGCGTGGCCATGGGCCAGACGGGGACGGCGGTGACGAAGGAGGCGTCGGACATGGTCCTCTCCGACGACAACTTCGCGTCCATCGTCGCCGCCGTTCAGGAAGGACGGACGATCTACGACAATATCCGGCGGTCGGTCCGCTACCTCCTGGCCTGCAACACCGGCGAGGTCCTCACCATGCTCCTCGGCGCGCTGCTGAGGCTGCCTCTCCCGCTCCTACCCCTCCAGATCCTGTGGGTCAATCTGGTCACGGACGGGCTGCCGGCCATGGCTCTCGGCCTGCAGTCCCCGGAGGCGGATGTCGCGGAGCGCCCGCCTCGTCCCCCCAGGGAGGGCATCTTCGCCCGGCGACTCGGCATCAAGATCCTGGGGCGGGGACTCCTCATCGGTCTGTCGACGATAGCCGTCTACGTCACCGCCCTGCAGGCGACGGGATGGGATCTGGTCACCGCAAGGACCATGGCCTTCGCCACCCTGTGCCTCTCACAGCTGGTGCACGCCTTCGACTGCCGTTCTGAACGCAGGGCCTTGATGGACGTTCCTCTCTCATCCAACTGGTGGCTCGTCGGCGGTACCTTCGTGTCACTGCTGCTCCTACTGGCGGCCATCTATCTCCCGGGCCTGCGCCCGTTCTTCAAGACCACACCCCTCGGCCTTGCCGCCTGGGCGTGGGTCCTCGCGGCGTCCATCTGGGGGCAAGTCCTGGTGGGCTTCAGGCGAGCGCTGTTGGCGGCCGCCCTGCGCAGGAGGGCCGGGACGCCTGTCGGGGCCTAGTCGCCTCCGCCCTAAGGGCCTTCCGCTTGGCCCTCATCGCGGGGGAAGAACGGGAGCCAGACCCCGCCGACGTAGGTGTGCGGCACCTGACCGACGATGATGGCCTCGGCCACCGGGAAGTCCCCTTCCACAGGCAGGTCATCATGGATGAACGGCACAGCCGTCCTTGCCAGTAGCTTGACGTTCAGCCGGATGCGGTGCCGGGTCTGGTTGATGCCGGCCGACTCGAAGGTGTCCCAGATGCGCACGCTCTCGACCACGACCGGATAGACGGTCACGCTGATTCGCGGCCCCAACCCGCCGAACAGGCGGCTTCCCAGGGCGCGCCCCAAGGGTATCGATATCCTCCGCCCGCCGATCGCTTCGAGTTCGTCCCGGATGGCCAGGGTCACCCTGGCGGCGAAGTCGTTCACGGCCGCCGTATCGGGCTGCATGAACGTCACCTGGCCGCTCGCGTTGGTCTCCACGTGGAAGAGGTCGCGGTAGTCCAGACCCGACGCCGCGACCTCCCGCTGAACGGCGCGGTACATCGCGGCGACGGCGCTGTTCTGGATCTCGACCTGCGCCAGGGTCCGGAGCGTCGGCCAGAGGAGCAGGTCGAGGAGGACAAGGACGAGGGCGGCGGCCCCCGCGATGAGGGCCAGGGCGACGACCACACGCGGCCTCGGGTCAGGGGTCCGGACCGTGCCGCGGCCGGGCGGGAAGCCTGAGCCGCCGCAGCCGCCGCTGTGCCCCAGGCCGGCTGAAGACCCGAGCTCCGGCTCTCCGGTCCGGCCAGGAACTCCGGGCCGAGGCCGGGCCGGTCGTCTGGGCCGGCGGGACGCCGGCCAGCGCCGGAACACGAGCCTAGGAGTCATCCGGAACGCGGTCGGCCGCCCCAGGAAGAAGTGCCGGCGCATAGGGCATCACCGGGGAATCGTATGCGCTCAGTCCCTCACCCTGACGCGCGCGATGCGTCTCTTGCCGACCCGGACGACCATCTCGTCCGCCACCGGCACGTCGGAGGCGGGGTCGGTCACCCGGCTGTCGTTGACCCGCACCCCTCCCTGGACGACAAGGCGCCGGCCTTCACTGGTCGAGGAGGCGAGGCCCAGTGTCACCAGGAGCCTGGCTATCCACATCGTGCCCTGCGGCGAAAGGTCGGACCTGGGTACGGTCACCGGCAGGATGTCCTCGGGCATCTCCCCCCGGCGGAACACGGCGACGAACTCGTCCTGCACCTTGTCCGCCTCGGCCTCTCCATGGTACATCCGGGTGAGGGTGTGGGCGAGACGCATCTTGGCGTCCCGCGGGTGAAGGGCGCCGGTCTTGATGTCGCGCCCGATGGCCCGGACCTCGCCGAGGGGCAGATCCGTGACCAGCTCGAAGTACCGCAACATGAGATCGTCGGGCACGGACATCGCCTTGCCGTAGATGTCCTTGGCCGGCTCGTTGATGCCGATGTAGTTCCCGAGGCTCTTGGACATCTTCTCTACCCCGTCGGTGCCCTCGAGGAGCGGCATGGTCATGACCACTTGGGGCTCAAGCCCGTAGCGTCCCATGATGTCACGCGTGGCCACGAAGTTGAAGGTCTGGTCGTTCCCTCCCAGTTCGAGGTCGGCCCGCAGGGACACCGAGTCGTAGGCCTGGGCCAACGTGTAGAGGAACTCGTGCAGGGCGATGGGCCGGCCCTCCTTCCACCGCTCCGTGAAGTCGTCACGTTCGAGCATCCGGGCCACGGTGTATTTCGAGGCGAGTTCGATCACCTCCGCGAAGGTCAACTCCCCGAGCCAGTCGTTGTTGAAGACCACCCTGGTCCGAGTCGGGTCGAGCACCTTGAATATCTGTCGTTCGTAGGTGAGCGCGTTCTTCCGGACTGCCTCCTCGTCCAGTTGCGGCCTTGTCTCGGAGCGGCCCGACGGGTCGCCTATCCGGCCGGTGAAGTCGCCGATGACGAAAAACACCTCGTGTCCGAACTCCTGGAACTGCCTGAGCTTCCGTAGGCACACGGTGTGGCCGAGATGGATGTCGGGAGCGCTCGGGTCCGCGCCGAACTTGATTCTCAGGGGCCTACCCTCGCGCCTGGCGCGGGCGAGCTTGGCCCGGAGGTCGCTCTCCGTGAGAATCTGGACCGTCCCGCGGGCGAGTTCGCTGAACTCCTCCTCGAGCGATGCTTCCGCCCTGAACGACGACGTCTCGCGAGCCGCCGCCCGGTCCTCGCACTCCTTCGCGGGTTTTCTCGACTTGGTCGCCTTGGCTGCCTTGGCCATGCCCTCTCCTCCCACGGAGCTTTCTTCATCTTGCAGGCCATGCGGCGTTCTGCCCGTCATCCGGCGTTCTGCGCGCAGTGCGGCGTTCCCGCCCTCCGCATCCCCAGACGGCGGCCCCTGAACAACAAAACCCCTCCGGCCCGCGGGGCCGAGACCCCCGGTGCCGAAGGGGCGTTCAGACAGATGCGAACGCGGTACCACCCTTCTTCGCGCGCCGCTTCGCCCGCTCAGATCCCGGGCGGACCGAGCCTGGAACCTCGTGCCGAGCAGCGCGCCTCCTCCGGCGGGCTAGGCCCACTCGGGGCCGCTCCCTCGCCGGACAGCCGGTAACGGGGCCGCCGGGCGGACTTACTCGGCGCCGACCCGGCCCGCCAGGACCGGGTTGCCTTTCAGCCCGCCGGCTCAGGGGGGTATCTCCCCGTCATCGCCTTTAGACAGGTTCTCACGATTATAGCACGGCCGGCCCGCACCGGAAAGGCGAACCCCGGAGCCGGCTTCGGGCCCGGCGTGGCCCCCGCGTGGCGAAAAGGGCCGAAAAAAAGGTTACAGGAATGCCTGCCTCGAACTAACGTCCCCTGGCAATCACCGCTCTTCCTCGAATCCCCGGACACAAGAGGTGGTTTCCGTAATGGCGAGACCCGCCCGGAAGTCCCGGCGCCCCAGGACCCGCCAGCTGTGGCGCTACGTCGTGATGGCCGCCGCCGCGCTGTTCATTATCGGGGCAGGCGTGGTAGCGGGGTTCATCGTCGCCGCGATGCGCGGCCTGCCGTCCGTGGCATCCCTCGAGCCGGACCCCGCTCTGACCTCTTTCATCTACGACGTTAACGGCGAGGTCGTCGCCGACGTGGCGGCGTGGGAGAACCGCGTCCCGGTCGACCTGGAGGAGGTTCCCCAGGTCCTCATCGACGCGTTCATAGCGGCCGAGGACATCCGGTTCTGGACCCACCACGGCATCGACATCCGCGGCATCATGCGGGCCGTCTACCGTGACATTACCCACGCCTCGTTCAGCCAGGGGGCGAGCACGATCACCCAGCAGTTCGCCAGGAACGCCTTCGGCCTGGGCTTCGAGAAGACAGTGACCCGCAAGCTCCAGGAGGTCATCCTGGCTCTCCAGATAGAGCGCCGCTACACCAAGGAAGAGATCCTGGAAATGTACCTCAATCAGATCTACTTCGGCCACAGCGCCTACGGAGTCCAGGCCGCGTCGAAGATATACTTCGGCAAGGACGTCTCCGAACTCACCCTCCCCGAGGCGGCTCTCATCTGCGGCGTCGCCAAGAACGGCAACATCTACTCCCCGTACGTCGACGCCGAGCGGGCCCTGGCCCGGCGGAACGTCGTCCTCGACCAGATGGCGACCTACGGCAAGATCTCGCGCGAGGAAGCCGACGCGGCCAAGGCTACCGAGCTCGGGACCACCGGCCTCCCGCCGGAGGACTACCCCGCGGCCTACTTCGTGGACTACGTCCTCGAGACGCTCCTCGACACTTACGGTTCCGACGCCGTCTACAGGGGAGGTCTCAAGGTCTACACCACCATCGACATGACCCTCCAGCAGGCGGTCGAGCGGGCCTACGCCGACGTCCTGGACAAGGCCATGCCCTACGAGGACGAGGAGGGCAACAAGCTGGACGCCCCGCAATCGGCAGCCGTGTTCCTCGACCCGGAGACGGGGGCCATCCGGGCAATGGTCGGAGGCCGGAAGCACGAGAAACGGCTCGAGCTCAACCGGGCCGTGGCTCCCCGCGGCAACTGGGAGGGTACCCTGAGGCAGCCCGGGTCGGCCTTCAAGCCCATCGTCGACTACGCGCCGGCACTCGTCCTCGGCTGGTCGCCGTCCTCGGTGATCGACGACTCGGTCAAGACCTGGCAGCTCCCGGGGCAGGATCCGTATAGCCCCGAGAACTACAACGAGACCTATCGCGGCCTCGTCACCTTGCGCGAGGGCCTCGAGTACTCCATCAACACGGTCGCCGTGAAACTCCTCGACCAGATAGGACCGGATACCGGAGTGCGTTACGCCAAGCGGCTGGGCATCACGACCCTGGTCACGGAGGGCTACTACAACGACTCCAGCCTGGCCGTGGCTATCGGCGGCCTGACAGAGGGCGTATCCGTGCTGGAGATGGCCCGCGCTTACGCCGTCTTCGCCAACGGCGGTATCAGAGTCGACCCTTTCGCCATCCTCAGGGTCGAGGACAAGTACGGGAACGTGCTTGAGAGAAACGAACCGCAGCGCGAGGTGGTCCTGCCCCCGGAGATCGCCTATCTCGTGACCGACATGCTCAAGGGAGTCGTCGACCACGGCACCGGGGCAGGGGCCAACATCGGCCGCCCGGCCGCAGGCAAGACCGGCACTACCGACGACGACATGGACGCCTGGTATATCGGCTACACGCCCGAGATCGTGGGGGCCTTCTGGATGGGCTACGACCAGCCGGGCGAGATGCACGAGGTCTACGGCGCCACCTACTGCGCCCCGATGTGGAAGCAGGCGGTGGGCGCCTGGCTCGAGGGGAAGCCCGTCCGGGACTGGGAGGAGCCGAGAGGCCTCGTGCACGCGGCCGTCTGCACGGAGTCCGGCCTCCTGCCCGGTCCGCACTGCCCCGCGTCGTCGGTCCGGCAGGAGATATTCGTCCAGGGCCGCCAACCCATGGCCACCTGCAACGTCCACGCCACGGCCGTGGTGTGCGCCAGGCGCCCGTGGCAGCTCGCCCGGCCGGAGTGCGAGGAGACCTTGGTGAAGACGTTCATCCGCCGGCCCGAGCCCTACCAGGTCTACCAGAAGGAAGACGAGAAGACGAGGCGCCTGATGACCTACATACCGGCCGACGCGTGTAACGAATACCCGACGGAATACTGCGAGTTCCACAACCCCGACCTGCCGCCGCCCTACATCGGACCCACGCAGGAGATCGTCGTCTCCGCCATCAAGTTCAGCTTCACCCCGAACAGCATCACGGTTCCCCTGGGGACGCAGCTGACGCTGAAGATTCAGGCCCTCGACGCCAACCACGGCTTCGCCATCCCCGCCTTGGGCATCGACGAGATCTGCTTCATGGGCCAGCAGCGCACCATCGTCATCGTCTGCGACCAGCCGGGGACCTACCAGTTCTACTCCAGCGTCTGGGCGGGACAGGGCTCGCGGAACATGGTCGGGACCCTGACGGTCACCGGAGGGTAGGCCGGTATAGCGGGGGGGGGCGAGCGCCGGCCAGGACGGCTATCGTCGCCCCGGTACCCCCCTCTGACTGCGGCGCGATATAGTGGCTGCGAACGTCCGGGTGGTCATCGAGGTACTCCGACACAGCCTGGCGCAGGACGCCTGTCCCCTTGCCGTGGATGATACGCACCGTAGTCAGCCCGGCCAGGACGGCGTCGTCGAGATACTTGTCGAGGCGTGACAGGGCTTCCTCGACGGTCAACCCCCGCAAGGATACCTCAGGCGACACCGTGAAAGCCTTGTCGAGGGCAGATTCCGAGCCGCCGGCCGTCCGGGAAGTACCGCCAGCCTGCTCGGCCGCCTCCGCGGCGTCCGGGAACGCCGCGGCGAGAGCCGATACCTCCGGGGTCCTCCGTTCGACCGAGGGTATCCCCGCCTGACCCGGCACGCGGAGGTCCGACGCGTGGACGGTGAGCCGCATCGAGCCGACCATGACCCCGACCATCCCCCCCTCGTCGGGGGGGTCGAGCACCTCCCCGAAGTGCCTGAGCCCGGCGACGTAGTAGGTCTGCCCCGCCTTGACGGACTCCGGCTCTGGAGGCACCCCCACGCCACGCCCTCCGGCCCCGGCCCGGGCGAAGTCCCGGGAAGCGCGGACTCCTCCCCCTGGTACGCCCGAGGTCCCGGTCGTCTCGCCGTCAGCCCCGGCGGGGCCGGCCCCCGTGCCCTCCGGGACTCCCTCAGCTTCCTCCGTACTCGTAGGGGCCTGGATGAGTCGCATGGCCCCGGCCAGGATGTCCCTGAGCGTCTGCTCGAGCCGGTCGAACTGACGCCGAGTGTGAAGCGGCAGAGCGACGAGCTTGTCCGGTTCCTCCGCCTCTGGGGGCGGAACGCCGGCCGCGTCCGGCGCGGGAGCTCCGCCGGCGACCGCGGCGGCTCCGGACGCCTCCAACTCCCTCAGCCTGGCCTCCGCCGCCCTGAGCCTGTCGACAAGGCTAGCTGCCGACAAACGCGCCGCGCGGACTATGCTCCTGGCCTCGTCCCTGGCCTTGTCGAGAACCTTCTCCTCGTCGGCCCTGAGGTTGGCCCATTTCCGGGCCTGCTCCTCGCGCATCTCGCGGGCTTCGCGATGCGCCTGGCGAGCGGCCTCCAGCTCCCGGCCGATGCGGGCGCGGTCTTCCTCGAGTCGCTGGATGAGTTCGGGGACATCGTGCCTAGCTTCCGAGGTCAGGAACCCGCGTGCCCTGCTGATGATGCGCTCGGGCAGGCCCAGGCGGTCCGATATCTCAAGGGCGTTGCTCTTCCCCGGCAGACCGATGACGAGCCGGTAGGTCGGCGCCAGGGTCTCGACGTCGAACTCAACGGACGCGTTCGTCATCCCCTCGCGCTCATAGACGAAGGCCTTGATCTCGCTGTAGTGGGTCGTGGCCATGACCCTCGCCCCGGTCGCGTGGAGGTGGTCGAGCAGAGCCATGGCCAGGGCCG
>QZJP01000022.1 GCA_003599345.1 Bacillota bacterium
CATGGCCGCCTCCGGCACGCCGAACCTCTGCCGCCCGAGTTCAGGATCGTCCAAGAGCTCGAAGAACGGCTCGGCCCTCAGGTGGTCCGCTCCTCGACTAGCGACGGCGAGCCCCAGCCCGTACGCCTTAATCCCGCGGGGCTCGCCAAGGAAGACTTCGAGCCTCTTGCCGTGCATGGCGTAGGTTTCGGCCCCCCGGCCGATACGCTCGGCGGCCTTCGCCACACCATCGGCCAGAACGTCACCGAACCCTTCGCGCCGCCCTATCTTGCCGAGGAGTTGCCAGGCGGCTTCTCCGTTTCCCCACCGGAGGTCGAGGCCGTCGGTCTCGCTCCTCGTGACAATCCCCTTCTCGTAGCACTCCATGGCGAAAGCGATGCAGCCGGAAGCGCTTATGGCGTCGATGCCCCACCGGTTGCAGAAGTCCACGCACTTGAGGGCCAGCGGGAGATCCTCGTTCATGATCCTGGTGGTGAACCCCGCCAGGGCCTCGAACTCGGGACCCTCGCCCCTGAGCCCGGCGTGCGGTCCCTCCTTGACGACGAAGAACCGGCTGCAGGGGATGGTGCATGCGAAGCAAGCCTTCTGTTTGACGTTGAACTCCGTGGCCAGGCGTTCGCCTGAGACCAGGTCGGCGTGCGGGAAATACCCCGTCCTATGGTTCTGCGTCCCCAGCATCCCCAGTCCGTTCAGGGCCGAGACCAGACGGGTGGTCCCGAGAACCTTCCGGGACGGGAAATCCGGGTGCGCCTCGATGTCCTTGTCGATGTCCGCCATTATCCGGCGGAAGCCCTTTGGGTCGAAGACATCCACCCGCCCGGCCCCGCGGACGGCGATACCCTTGACCTTCTTCTGGGCCATGACCCGGCCCATACCGGTGCGGGCGCAGGCTCTCACGAGGTTGGCGATGATGCCCGAGAACGCGACACCGTTCTCCGCCGCGGGCCCTATGCACGCCACCTGAGTGCTCTGGTCGTCCAGGGCCTTGCGGATGGCTGCCGTCGTCTGCCATACGTCGAGCCCCCAGAGTTCGGCCGCGTCACGGAACTCCAGCCGGCCGTCGTCGAGGAGAAGCCAGACCGGGCGGTCGGACTCTCCCTCCAGGATGACCTGGTCGAAGCCGGCGAACCTCATCTCCGTGCCGAAGAACCCCCCGGCGTTGGAGTCTCCCAGAATGCCGGTTTGCGGCGACTTGCCACTGACGTTGAACCTTTGACCCGGGAAGAGAGTACCGTTGAGCGGCCCGATACCGAAGAAAAGCTTGTTCTCGGGTCCGAGGGGATCGGCTCCGGGCGGTATCTCGTCGAGGAGGCCGCGGGTGTTGAGACCCCTCGCCCCCAGATACTGCCGGCGAAGCCGTGATGATATCTCCTCCGCTCTGGACGACCTGGCGCCCAAGTCGACTCTCAAAGCCTTGCCCGAAACCGATGTGCGTGTCATACCCCGACCTCCGCCCGTTCGTCCCCGGCGGCCGCGGTCACGTCGGCCCGGGCCCGTGTCTCGCGTTTGGAGCGGGCGATCTCCTCGGGATCGCCCCACCTGAGCGCCCTCGGCGTGCAGCGCTTGACACACGCGGGATCGCCCCCGCAGAGGTCGCACACGAGGGCCAGCCCGGTCTCGGGGTGCAGGTGCATCGCGCCGAACGGGCAGGCCTCGACGCAGGCTCCACACCCGATACACTCATCCGAGTTCAGCTCGGGATTTCCCCAAACCCCGTCCTTCGTGAGCGCGCCGGTGGGGCAGACCTCCACGCAAGCGGCCTTCACGCAACCGCGGCATAGCACCGGCCGGTCTAACCCCTCCGCCTCGATTTTCACGACCCGCACTCTCGATAGCGGGGGGCTGAAGGCGTCCTCGTGCTGGAAGGAACATGCCATCTCACACGCGCGGCAACCCGAACAAACGGCCACGTCCACGACCATCCTACGGCTCAACACGTATCCTCCTTAGACTCCACGGCAGGCACACTCGGCTTACCCTGTGGCGAAGTCCACGCCTCCTAGCTGGCTTGCCGCAAAAAGGCAAGGTGATTGCTCACAGCGGGCTGCCGCCCTAGCCGCCGGCGAACCGATAGAGAAGCGTAAGCCTGGCGCCATCCACTAGGGGCTCGCTTCCACCATCCGGGCCGAGAGCCCTGGCCCGCTCACCGGGCCGCTCCACCACCACGAAGTACCCAGCCAGAGCCGCATCGCGGGGTCTGCCGGCAGTTGCCGCCACACGGGCGAGGATATCGTCGACGACGGCGCCCGCCGGCAGGTCGAGGACATCTTGGGGCCTCCCGCTCTCAATCCTGAGCAGTCCCGTGTAGACGACGGTTACTCGCAGGCCGGAAACCCCCTCACGAAGGGGCGGGATACGGCGGCAAGGGCCGTCTCCCGCCCTTGGTTCCGGTGTGACCTGCTGCTACTCCTCCTGCCGGAAGAATATCCGGCGCCAACTCCAGTCCGGCTCCACAACCTTCGGCGCAGCAAGGAGAACGATGAAGGGCACGAGGCTGTAGATAGCGATGAAGCCCCAGACCGGGTAAGTCATGTTGAAGGCCATGAGACCCCAGAACGGCCCAACCTTGAACACGAACGCATACAGAGCCGTGAAGTACCAGACCTGAGTCAGGAGAGCGACGGTGTTCCAGCCCACGAAGGCACCGGCCCTTGCCCACCCCTTGAAGCGGTGGTAGATGGCCGGGTAGAAGATGGACAGCACAAGAGCGTGGATAGCGTAGCCCATCCATCCCCATAGCCCGATGTCGCCGGGAATCGAGGTCAGGAAGCATGTAACGAACCCGGCGATGGGCCCGCCGATCATCGTGGCGAGGGTTAGCCAGAGCCCGTCGAAGTTGAACGACAGACCCGGGAGGTAGCCGGGAATCGTGATTTTCAGGGCGTTGAACACGAACCCCAGACCTCCGAACACCGCCACGACAGCAACTTGCCTGGCGCTTAGCCATGGCTTACGCCTCTTGATCTCGGGCGAGATTGAAGACATTGGTCAAACCTCCTTTCCTACCCCATAGTCGCAGTGCTCCAGCCGCGGCTCACGGCCGCGGTTCTGTCTAGACCCCCGGGACAATCGCCGGGGGTTCACCGGCAACAGAGCCGTCCTTGCCCCGGCCCTGATTGCGGCTGAACCGTGTGGCGGCCTCATCTACCAGGAAGGTGGCGGGGTCGATAACTACCCCGTAGTCCAGCCGGGCCGCCTCGAGAGTGACTAGCCCCCTGACAACGTCGTCCCGCACGGCGGCCGGGTCTCTCTCGAACGGGTTCCCGTATCCCCCGCCCCCGCCGGTCCTCACGCTGCACACATCCCCATGTCTCAGCCGGTAAGCCGTAGCCTTCATGACAATTGTCTCGTCCGGCCGGCCCGGATTGACCACCACGAGGTCGTGGGCAGCCGCGCTTCCCCCGGCGAGGCCCCACGGGGGGCACACTGACCGCTCCATGATAGCGGTCATAAAGGCCTCGTCTGAGAGCACCCGGTAGTCGCGGTAGTGACCCAGCCCTCCCCGCCACTTCCCCGGGCCTCCGGAATCCTCACGGAGCTGGTATCTCTCGACACGAAGGGGGTACTTGCTCTCGATGACCTCGACCGGCACGTTCCGGGTGTCTCCGTCGGCGATGAAGATGAGGACGTTCTCGCCGTCATGGCCGGCCCACGCGCCCCACCCTCCGCCTTCGGGCTCCTGGTGAATGAACTGCCTGCCGCTCGCGCCGTCGGTCCCGTAAATCATGAAACCAGCCATGTCGCCGTAGTGGGCGGCTGGAACCGCGTCGGCAAGGTCCGAGGCCAAGGCCTTCAGCACGACGTCGATGAGAAGGATCACGGTCGGGCCGTCGAGGAACGCCGCGCCGGGGGGCCGCACGTTGAAGATGGAGTCCCTTGGCACGACGACTTTGAGGGGGACGAAGTCGCCCTCGTTCACGGGGGACATCGGGTTGGTGAGGCACTTCAAGGCGGTCCTGCAAGCGGCGACGGTGGCCGACAACCCGCAGTTGACCGGACCCAACGTCTGGCCGGCGGAACCCGTAAGGTCCACGGTCATCTCGTCTCCCGAGATGGTCACCGCGGCCTTGACCACCAGGGGGCCGGACCCGACCCCGTCTCCGTCCAGCCGGGCCTCGGCGCACCAGGTCCCGTCGGGCATGGCCCGAATGGCCCGGCGGCCGGCCTCCTCGCCCTGGCGGAATATGGCGGCGACGACATCGAGAAGGGCCTCTTCGCCGAACCGCTCGACGAGTTCAAGAAACCGGGTCTCCCCGGTCCGGCAAGCGGCAATCTGGGCCCTGAGGTCGCCTATCTGGGCTTCAGGCCACCGGACATTGTCCCGGATTATCTGAAGGACGCTCCGGTTCATCTCTCCCGCTTCGACCAGGCGGACCGACCTGAGCCTGAGGCCTTCCTGGAAGATGTCCGTGGTATCCGCGGCTCCACCCGGGGACTTGCCTCCCACGTCGAGCCAGTGGGCGCGGCTGACGGCGAAGCCGACAAGCCGCCCGTCGTGGAAGACCGGGGCGATGGCCGTCATGTCGTTGAGGTGGACACCGGTCGTGTAGGTGTCGTTGATGAGGTAGATGTCGCCCGGCTGGATGTCCCTGGTGCCGACGTCTTGGATAACCGTCTTCACGGCGGCGCCGAGGTCCCCCAGGAAGATAGGCAGTCCTGCGGACTGGGCTATCATGTCGCCCTTGGCGTCGAAGACGCCCACGCTGAAGTCCAGGACTTCATAGATAATCGGGTTGTAGGACGAGCGCATCAGGTTGATCCGCATCTCGTCGGCGAGAGCGATGAACCCGTGGCGGACGACCTCCATGATGACCGGGTCAATCCGCTTCATGGCCCGGTCCCCCACTCGTAGTCTCCGGCCGCGGCCTCCGGGCTTACGTACCCCAACCTCACGTCCTCCGCTATAGCTCTCGGATCTCTCTCGCGCGGATCCCCCCAGCCCCCGCCGCCGCCGGATTCGACGGTGACGAGGTCGCCTTTCTCTAGAAGGAACGCCGTCGAGCGCCCAAGCCCGGCAATCGTCTTGCCGTCCCGGGTGACCGTGACACGGTTCGTAACGCCGTCCCGGCCCCCGTGAAGGCCGAAGGCCGCGCGTTCGGCCCGCCCGGCGGCAAAGGTCGCCGCGTACTGGCCGCCGGTCTCGACCAGGAACTCGAGGGTCGTCCCCAACCCCCCGCGGTACTTGCCCGGCCCACCCGAGTCGGTCCGCAGCTCATACCTGGTCACCATGAGCGGGTTTCGCGCCTCGATTATCTCGACGGGGGTGTTCCGGGTGTCGCCGTTGGAAACGCATACGAGGGCGCTCTCCCCGTCACGGTCCGGGGTAGCCCCCCATCCGCCGCCATTGGGAGCGCTGAACGAGGTGTAGCGGCTCGGCGCTAAGCGGTCATCCCAGCCCGCCATACACTGCCCGCATATCGTGCCGAAGTGGCCGGCAGGCAGGCCTTGAGGGATAACCTCCGAGAGAGCCCGCCACGCGGCATCTATGGCCCGGCGGGCGACTTCACCGTACATAGCTACCGGCGATGGCTTCGTGGCGTTGACGACGGTCCCCGGAGGGGCCTTGACCGTGAGCGGGCGGAAGCACCCGTCGTTGGTCGGGCCGTGTGGGTCCGTGATGGCTCTCAGGAGGACCCTGCAGCCCGACACGAGACCGCAGTACGTGAGGTTATAGGAGGACTTCGTGGCCGGGGCGGACCCCGTGAAGTCCAGGGTGACGTCGGCGCCGCTCTTCTCTATGGCCACTTCCACCCTGACCGGGGAGCCGGTGACGGTGTCGGAGTCAAGGAAGTCGACCCCCCTGTACCGGCCGTCCGGCATCGCCTCCAGCCTTTCCCGGGTGAGACGCTCCGTGGCGTCCAGGGTGGCGTCGATGCAGTCCTCGACCACTTCCGGGCCGTACCGAGCGAGGAGTTCCGCCAGCCTTCGCCGGCCCACGTGGCATGCGGCCAACTGCGCCCCGAAGTCGCCCTTCCACGTCTCCGGCTGCCGGATGTTGGCCGTGAGGGTGTCGATGAGCTGCCGGTTGGGCCGGCCGCGCTCGTAGGCCTTGACGACCGGCAGGAGCAGCCCTTCCTGGTGTATCTCGGTGGCGTTGGTCATCACACTGAGGGGAACCTGGCCGCCGATGTCCATCCAGTGGGCGCGGCTCGCTACGAAGCCCCGGAGGCGCCCAGCGTCAAAGACCGGGGCGACCACGGAGACGTCGTTGAGGTGGGTACCCCCGCCCTCGTACGGGTCGTTAGTCAGAATCACGTCTCCGGGGTGGAGGTCGTCGCCGAACTTCTTGAGAACGGCCTGGACCGCCCAGTCGAGAGTGCCGAGGAAGATGGCGAGCCCAGCCGTCTGGGCGACCAGCCTGCCGCGCCGGTCGAAGACGCCCGTGGAAAAGTCCAGGACCTCGTAGATGACCGGACTCATCGCCGTCCTGACGACGGTCCGCTTCATCTCGTCGGCCACCGCGACCAGGTAGTTCGAGACTACCTCGGTTGTGACCAGGTCCCGTCCTCGGGCCACGTCTCTCACCACCTTCGCGGCTTGGGTCTCGGCAGCGGGAACGCTTTCTTGGAATGGCTGAGCCCGCACTTAACCAGAAGTTCGGTCATCTTCAGGGTGAGAACGTTGGAATCCACGACCGGGACTCCGATTTCCGCCTGGAGCCACTGAACGACCCCGCCCATGCTGAGGCCGCCGCAGGCAAGGACGATGACGTCCGCGTCGTCTTCCTCCACCGCCAGCGCCGCCTCGCGGCGAAGGGCCTCCTTGAGCACGCTGAGGGAGGCCTGTTCACCGGTCGTGCCGGCCAGCACCTCGGTTACGCTCGCCCCGAGATGCCTCATCGACACCAGGTGACCCTCCAGCCCGTAGAGCCGGACGAGGTCGCGGATCATGGGGCCCGCGGCGGCGTCGGTGTCGATAATCGAGAACCTGCTACCGAGCATGGCGGCCATGAACATGGAGGTCTGCCCGGTGCCGACCACGGGTATCGAGACCGCCTCGCGGCTGGCGCCGAGCGCGGGGTCCCCGAAACAGGCGTTTATCACGGCGTCCATCCCGTCCCGCTCGGCCCGTTCGACCTGGGGAAGGCACCAGGCTCCGCAGGTCTGCTCGTCATAGCGGCACTCCAGAGTGGCCGAGCCGCGTTCGGCCCGGTAGACGCGGAGTTCCGTGCGGGGATCCTTGTGCATGTCGTAGAGCTCCATCAGTTCACGAAGCGGCTTGTCACCGACCCCCTCGAGCGTCATGGGGACGAGTACGCCGATCCGTATCGTCCGCTGACCGGCCGGGCCGGCCCCGCTGGAACAAGTCGTCACTCAAGACATCCCCTTCCGCTACCGCCTGTTCTTGTCCGTGCTGATGAAGAGGTGGCCGCCCGGCCCGACGACCGCCGTGAAGCCTGGAGGCAGCACGGTGTTCGATGCCGGCTCCTCAATGATGGCCGGGCCCTGTACCCGCGCGCCGGCGAGAAGGCTCGCCCGGTCGTAAGCCGAGCACGTCCTGAATCCGTCTTCGGGGACGAAACAGACCTTGCGTTCGGTCCTCGGTGCGGGCGGTGAACCATCGTCCCCCAACGCCTCATCGCTCCGGCCCAACGTCGGCCTCTCCACGAGCCCGGACGCGTCCAAGCGGACAGCTACCACTTCGCAAGGCTCATCTTCGAGGGCGAAAGAGTACTGGCGGAGGTGAAGCCTCCGGAAACGCCGCGCGACACGGTCCAGAGACTCCTCCCCCAAGCTGGAGGGTACGCCGACCTGCAGGGTGTGCTCCTGGCCCGCGTACCTCATCTCGATCGAAGCGGCGAGTCTCACCGACGGGCCACTGAAGCCCTGTGAACGGAGGGCCCTTCTGGCCTCACGGCTCATCCGCCGGATAAGGCCGCGGACCTCGGTGAGAGCCTCGCGGTTCCAGGGGCGGACCAGAGTCTGGGCGTAGGTCCGCCGGACGTCGGCGAGGAGGATGCCAAGAGCCGCCAGGTGCGCCGGGTGCTGGGGCACGATGGCTTCGCGCGCGCCGAGTTCCCGGGCCAGCGCCGCGGCGTGGAGCGGCCCGGCGCCGCCGAAGGCCATCAGTGAGAAATCCCTCGGGTCATGACCCCGGTCCACGGACACGACGCGGACAGCCGCCGCCATTGCCGCTTCGAGAATCCTGATTACTCCGTGGGCCGCCTGGTAGAGGTCGAGTCCCAGCCCGGAGGCGAGGGGCTCGAACACCTGGGCGGCCAGGTCGGGGTAAAGACGGAACTCCCCGCCCAGGAACCGGTCCGGGTCTATCCAGCCCAGCAGGAGATAAGCGTCGGTGACGGTGGGCCGGGTGCCGCCATGCCCGTAGCACGCCGGGCCGGGGTCGGCTCCCGCGCTGGCCGGGCCCACCTTGAGCATGCCGGCGGAATCAACCCAGGCGATGGTCCCTCCGCCTGCCCCGATGGAGTGCACATCCACTACCTGCTGTTGGACCGGGTAACCGTCCACATGCTTCAGAGGCACAAATGGTATGTCTCCCCCGGCAACCAGAGAGACATCACAACTGGTCCCGCCGATGTCGACGGTTATGAGGTTCCGGCGTCCAGCCTCCTCCCCCAGCCGGGCCGCCCCCAGGACCGCTGCGGCCGGGCCCGAGAAGAGCATGGAGACAGGATTGTCGACGGCTGCGCGCGCTCCGTAGAGCCCTCCGTCGCACCGCATCACCAGGAGGTCGCACAGCACGCCCGCGCTCTCAAGCCTCGATGAGAGCCGGCCTACGTAGTCGCGGAGACGCGGGGCGAGGTAGGCGTTGAGCACCGCGGTGGACGTCCGCTCATACTCCCGCCACTCTCCGGCGTGGCCCGTGGATAGTGCGAACACAACTCCCGGGAATTCGCGGCGAAGGAGGCCGGCCGCGAACTCCTCGTGGACCGGGTTGGCGTAGGCGTTCAAGAAAGACACGGCCAGGCTCTCGGCGCCGAGGTCGAGCAAGGTCTTGACCGCCGAGCAGAACTCCTCGGGGTCGAGCGCCCGCGCCACCGACCCGTCGGCCCGGACGCGCTCATCCACTTCGAGGCGCATGTCACGTCGGACCAGTGGCCGGGGCTTGAGGTAAAAGAGGTTGTACATGTCCGGCCGGTTGAAACGGGCGATCTCGAGGACGTCGCGAAAGCCCTTCGTAGTGATGAGCCCCACGCGAGCGCCCTTGCGCTCTATCAGGGCATTGAGCCCCACCGTGGTCCCGTGCCCGAAGAAGGTCAGGTCCCGGCCGTCCCTGTCCAGCCGCTGGTAGGCTTCGACGATAGCGTCGTCCGGACGATGGGGCGTACTCGGCACCTTCACCAGGCGCAGGCCAGCCGCCTCGTCCCAGAGGACGAGGTCAGTGAAGGTTCCCCCGGTATCCAAGCCGATGCGGCACTGGGCCATGAGCCCCACTCTCCGCTCGCCCGGGGCGGGGGGGCCACCCCCGCCTCTCTCCCGGTCGGGTCTCACGTCTTCCTGGACGCTATCCGGCGCCCCCTCGCCGGCGCAGTTCAGCCGTGGCCTGCCAGTCGATGGCCGAGGTGTCGGGATCGAGGACCACCCCGTAGTGACGCCGAGCAGACTCGAGCGTCACCAGTTCCCGGATCACGTCCATGCGTACCATTTCGGGGTCTCGCTCCAGCGGGTCCCCGTAGCCTCCGCCGCCGCCCGTCCGAACGCTGCAGACATCACCTTTCTTGAGCCGGTACCCGGTATACTTCATGACGGTTTTCTCACCGGCCGTACCCGGGTTGACGACCACGAGGTCGTGAGCCCCCTCCTTACCGCCGCTCATTCCCCAGGGCCGGCAATACGACCGGTCCATGATGCAAGTCATGAAGCCCTCGTCGGCCAGGAGCCGGTAATCCCGGTAGTGCCCGAGCCCGCCTCTGAACTTGCCGGGTCCCCCGGAGTCCTCACGCAGGGAGTACCGCTCGAGGCGGAGGGGGAACTTGGACTCGATGACTTCCGCAGGAATATTGCGCGTGTCTCCGTCGGCGATGAAGATCATGACGTTCTCGCCGTCACGGTCGGGGAACGCGCCCCACCCGCCGCCCTCGGGCTCCTGCTGGATGAACTGCCGGCCCGTGGCCGGGTCGACCCCGTAAATCATGAACCCCGCCATATCGCCGTAGTGCGCGGCGGGGACGGCATCACCCAGGGCCGGGGCTAAGGCCTTCAGCACCACGTCGATGAGGACGATGAGGCTAATCCCATAGAGGAAGGCCGGACCCGGAGGCTTCACGTTGAACATGGAGTTGGACGGCACGATGAGCTTCAGCGGGGCGAAGTTGCCCTCGTTGACCGGTGACAACGGGTCGGTCGCGCATTTCAAAGCCACGCGGCACCCGGATACGCTGGCCGCCAGCCCGCAGTTCAAGGGCCCAAGGGTCTGCTCGGAAGAGCCGGTGAGGTCAACGGTCATCTCGTCGCCCGATATGGTGACCGTCGCCTTGATGTAGAGCGGCTCGGTGCCCACGCCGTCGTTATCGAGGTACCCTTCGGCCAAGTAGGTGCCGTCGGGCATCCGGGCAATGGCCTGCCTGACCGACTCCTCGCCCTGGCGGAGCATCTCCGCCACCGCCTCTAGGACGGTCTCCCGGCCGAAGCGCTCCACCAGCTCGAGGAACCGTTGCTCGCCGGTCCGCGCCGCCGCTATCTGGGCCCTGAGGTCACCCATGTGAGCCTCCGGCCAGCGCACGTTGTCCTTGATGATCTGCAGGATGCTGCGGTTGACCTTCCCTTCCTCGTAGAGGCGGACCGACCGCAGCCGGAGTCCCTCCTGGAAGATGTCGGTGCAGTCGTGCGACCCGCCCGGGGACTTGCCGCCGATGTCGAGCCAGTGGGCCCGGCTGGCCGTGAACCCCACCAACTCGCCGTCCGCGTAGACCGGGCTGATGACCGTAACGTCGTTGACGTGTGAGCCGGTAGTGTATGTGTCGTTGATCATGTAGACGTCGCCCGGCTTGATCTCGGCCAGGCCTACGTCAGCGATGACCGTCTTTATGGCCGCCCCCAGATTCCCGAGGAAAATGGGAAGCCCGGCCGCCTGGGCGATCATGTTCCCGCGGGCATCGAAGACCCCCACGCTGAAGTCCAGCACCTCGTAGATTATGGGGTTGTAAGAGGTGCGCATCAGGTTGATCCGCATCTCGTTCGCCGCCGCGATGAAACCGTGCCTGAGAACCTCCAAAGTGACGGGGTCTACCCGCTTCACGTCAAGCGCCTCCTACCCGTTCTTCCGGATGAGCATGTTCCCGTAAGCCGAGACCGTGGCGGTCCATCCAGGCGGGACGACCGTGGTCGACCCCGGCTCCTCCACGACCGCCGGGCCGGCCAGCTTGTTGCCGGCCAGGAGCCGTTCGCGCTCGTAGATTGGGGTCCGCTCGTTCCAACCGAGCGACGGGAAGTAGACCTTCCGGGTTCCCTTGAGGGCCTGGGCCTCGGGGCCGGCACCGCCCCGGGCGAGCTCGCGGAGCCTTGGGTTTACGACGAGCCCCACCGCCGTCAGCCTGAGGTTGACTATCTCAGTCGGCTCCTCAGGGGCGGAGTGCCCGTAGTTGCGCTTATGCAGCTCGTGGAACCTCGACTCGAGGTTGGCTTGCCAGTCGGTGTCGCCGGCCTCTTCGCCGAACGGCACGTTGACCGACCACTCCTGGCCCACGTAACGCATGTCGGCCGACCGCACGAACCTGCGCTTCTCCCGGGGAACGTCCTCCTGTTCAAGGACCTCGCCTGCCCGCTTTGCGAGCGAGTCAAACCTCTCGTCGAGCGTCGCCCGGTCGACTTCGCGCGTCTTGGTCAGAAAGGTCCAGGCGAAGTCGTGCCTGATGTCGGAGTAGAGCATCCCGAGGGCGGAGAACTGCCCCGGGGCCACGGGCACGAGGACTGTGGGTATCTCGAGCTCGGCAGCCACGTCGCATGCGTGCATCGGGCCGGCCCCGCCGAACGCCACCAGGGCAAACTCGCGCGGCGACAGCCCGCGCTCGACGGTCACGGCCCGAACGGCGTAGGCCATCTTGGTGTTAACCACGCGGAGGATGCCCGCCGCGGCTGCGGTGCGGTCGAGCTTCAGCGGGCCTGCGACCTTCTCGTCGAGTCGCTTGGCCGAGAGGTCGGGCCTCACGGCCATTTCGCCCCCGAGGAAGTAGTCGGGGTTGAGGCGGCCGAGAACCAGGTTGGCGTCGGTAGTCGTGACCTCCGTGCCACCCTTGTCGTAGCAGACCGGCCCGGGTTCAGCCCCGGCGCTCTGCGGCCCCACGTTCAGGGCCCCCACCGAATCAACCCAAGCTATGGAACCGCCGCCGGCCCCGATGGACTGGACGTCGACCATCGGAACCAGCAGCGGGTGGCGTTCAATCTTGTACTCCGTCCGGATAAGGACGTTCCCGTCGATGCTGACGCACACGTCCGTGCTCGTCCCGCCCATGTCGAATCCAATGGCCCGAGGTATCTTCTCGAGGCCCGAAACCTGGGCCGTCCCCACCGCGCCCCCTGCCGGTCCGGACATGAGCGTGCTCACCGGGCTCAGCTTGGTAACCTCTACCGACGAGACGCCGCCCGAGGACTGGCAGATGAAAAGACGGTGCATGTAGCCCTGCCTCTCGAGCTGGGTCTCCATGTTGGAGAGGTACCGGTCGACTATCGGGCGGATATAGGCGTTGATGGCCACCGTGCTCGTTCGCTCGTACTCCCGCCACTCGCGAGCCACATCGTGGGACAGGGAAACCGTGGCCTCGGGGTACTCCTCGGCAAGAATCTCGCCGATACGGTCCTCGTGTGCGGCGTTGGCGTAGGAGTGGATCAGGCAGACGGCGATGGATCTGACGCCCTCGGCCTTGAACTTACGAACACAGGCCCTGACCTCGTCCTCGTCGAGGGGGGTGACCACGTTACCCCGGGCGTCGAGCCGCTCGGTGACTTCGAGCCGGTGCTCCCTGGGCACCAGCGGCTCAGGCTTGCGGTAACGCAGATCGTACATGCTCTCCCGGTTGTGACGGCCGATGTCGTAGATGTCGCGGAAGCCCCTCGTGGTGATGAGGCCGGCCTTCTCACCGCGCCGCATCAGAAACGCGTTGAGCCCGACGGTGGTCCCGTGCACGATCATCGAGACACGGTCCATGCTGTCGGACACCTTGCGGATGCCGGCCTCCACACCGAACCAGAAGTCCCGCGGCGTGGACGGCGTCTTGTACAGGGACAGGTCGCCGGACTTCTCGTCCAGGACGACTATGTCGGTAAAGGTCCCGCCGATGTCGACCCCCACGCGGTAGCCCCGATCACCTTCTGGCACGCAGTCCTCACCCTTTCTTGAGCTGGTCACGCAACTCGGCCGTGGCGACGGGGTCGACGGTCAACAACCCTGGGTCGACGACAACCCCGTAGACGCGTCGGGCCTCCTCTATGGTCACGTAGTCTCGCTTCACGTCGAGGCGTACGGCTTCGGGGTCGCGCTCGAGGGGGTCCCCGTAACCTCCGCCGCCCCCGGTCCTGACGCTGACCACGTCGCCCGCCTTCAGGCGGTGTCCCGTGGCCTTCATCAGCCGCCTCGCCCCGGGCAGAGCTTCGTTGATGACGACAACGCTGTGCTCGCCGTCGTGGCCCCTGAAGACTCCCCAGGGGCGGAAGACCGAGCGGTCCATGATGCAAGTGGTCTGGGCGTCGTGGCCCAGGATGCGGTAGTCGCGGTAGTGGCCGAGCCCCCCGCGGTAGCGGCCCGCCCCTCCCGACCCCTCTCTGAGGGCGTATCGCTCGACCCTCAGCGGGAAGCGGTTCTCGATTATCTCCGCCGGGCAGTTGTGGGTGTCGCCGTCGGCCAGGAAAATCATTACGTTCTCGCCGTCGAAGCCGGCCCCGGCGCCCCACCCCCCGCCTTCGGGCTCCTGGTGGATGTAGGGGCGGCCGGTCCCCGGGTTGACTCCGAAGATCATGAACCCGCCCATCTCGCCGTAGTGCCCGGCCGGGATGCGGTCGGGGAGGGCGGGCGAGAGGGCCTTGAGAACGGCCTCGATGAGCATGTTCAAGCTCATCATGTAAAGGAACGTGGACGCCGGGTAGGTGGCGTTGAAGAGCGACCCTTCCGGGGCCACGACCTCGAGAGGAGCGAAGTGCCCCTCGTTGGCCGGCTGGTGCGGGGAAGTCAGGCATTTGAAGGCGATGCGGCAGCCGCAGATAGTCGCCGGAAAACCGCAGTTGATGGGGCCCTGGACCGCCGGTGACGACCCACCGAGGTCAAACAGCATCCGGTCCTTGTCGACTGTCACCGTCACCCTGATGCGGACGGGGTCTTTGCCGACGCCGTCGTTGTCGAGGTAGGTATCGGCGGAGTAGACTCCGTCGGGGATGCGGCCGATGGCCTGGCGGGCTAGAGTCTCCCCCTGGGCGATGAGCTCGGCCATGCCCTCGACGACAACGTCCCTCCCCAGCCTCGACGCCAACTCGACGACCCGGTTCTCGCCCGTCCGGCATGCCGCCACCTGAGCTCTCAGGTCTCCCATGTGGCTTTCCGGGTAGCGGACATTGTCGTGGAGGATGCGGTAGACGCTCCGGTCCAGGCGGTCCTCGCGGAAGAGACGGACCGACCGCAGGCGTATGCCTTCCTGGAAGACGTCCGTCGAGTCGGTGCTGCCTCCGGGGTCCTTCCCCCCAAGGTCGAGCCAGTGCGCCCGGGCGGCGGTGAACCCCACGACCTCCGGGCCGCAGAAGATCGGGCTGATGGCCGTCACATCGTTGACGTGGTTGCCTGTCAGGTACGGGTCATTGATCAGGTAGACGTCGCCGGGCCTCATGTCCGCGAGCCCGACGTCTTTCACTACCTGACCGACGGCGATGCCCAGGTTGCCGAGGAAGATCGGGAGGCCGGCGGCTTGGGCCACCATACGGCAGTCGCGGTCGAACAGCCCGACGCTGAAGTCGAGGACCTCGTAGATGATTGGGTTGTAGGCCGTGCGCATGAGGTTCGACCGCATCTCGTCAGACGCGGCGACAAGACCGTTGCGGATGACCTCGAGTGTTACGGGGTCGACTCTACCCATAGGCGGCTCAGAGCCCCTTGATGAGGTTCACGGTCAGGGTGAACTCGGTGAGCCCCATGAAGAACACGGCGAACCCGACGGCGAGCGCGCCGGCCACCATCAGAGTCCCGATGACGTCTTTGCGCCCGAACTTCGTCGCCCTGAGGTAGGTGCGGCGCTTGAGGTCGTAGCCGAAGCCTCGGGAAAGGAGGGCCGCCGCCATGAGTTCGGCCGAGGCCACCGAGCGGAACAACGTCGGGATGAGGACGGGAAAGTACGACGCCACACGCTTTAACGGGTTCTTCGTGCTTGCGCCCTTCCATCCCCTGGCCTGCTGCGCCTCTAGAACGCCGGTTATCTGCGAGAAGAGTACCGGAATATAGCTGATGGCCGTGCTGATGGCCATACCGAACTCAGCCGGGGCTCCCAGCCGTACGAAGCCGAGAGCCATCTCGGTCGGAGCCGTGCAGACGGTGAGCAGCATGGCGGCTGTCAGGATGACGCTGAACCGGAAGACGAGCGCGATGGAGAAGACGAGGGTTTCCAGATAGACCGGGAGCCCGGGCCCGTGCCCGAACATGGCCGGCCAGGCGTAGCCGAGGAAGAGCGAGCCCTCCGGTTCCTGGTAGAGGAAGAAGTTCAGGATGAAGATGAGGATGAGGATGGGTAAGCCGGGAGCGAGCGCGGCCCAGAGGAGCTTCAGCGGCAACCTGGCCATGCGCGTGATGATGCCTTGGACCACGATGAGCCCGAGGAGAAGCAGCGGATCCTCCCATAGCACACAGATGAGTGTGAGCATGAGGAAGCCGAAGAACTTCACCCGCGGGTCGAGCTGGTGGATGATGGAGCCGGTCGGAATGTAGTCCCGCCTCATACGAGTGCCTCCTTGAGCCGTACGAAATACTCCACGGCTTCCTCTACCGTCCTGAACCCACCCGGCAGCCCGTATTCCGATAGCTGCTGGGCGAAGAGCATCAGCTGCGGTGGCTTGAGGGCCGATTCCTTGAGGATGTCCACCGCCGCGAACGTTTCTCTGACAGGCGAGTCGAGAAGGAGGGTCCCGCCCTTGAGGACCACGATGCGTTCGCAGTACTCGGCGGCGAGGGCCATGCTGTGGGTGATGACGATGACCGTCTTCCCCTCTTGGTTCAGGGCCTTGGCCAGGTCCATGATCTCGTGGCTCCCGCGTTGGTCTTGCCCTGTCGTCGGCTCGTCGAGCACGACCATCTCCGGCTTCATGCTGAGCACGGATGCCACCGCCACGCGCTGCTTCTCGCCCTTGCTGAGGAAGAACGGGTTGCGGCCGAGAAGGGACGTGATCTGCATGGCCTCGGCGGCCTCCCGAACCCGGGCGTCTATCTCCTCTTTGGGGAGGCCCAGGTTCTTGGGCCCGTAGGCTATCTCCTCGAAGACCTTGGACTTGAAGATCTGGGCGTCGGGGTCCTGAAACACGTATCCGACGTGGGCCGCAAGCTCGGCGATAGTCATGCCCGAGGTATCCTTGCCCATGACCCACAGCCGACCGGCCGACGGTCTTAAGAGGCCGTTGAGGTGCTTGACGAGCGTTGTCTTGCCCGAGCCGTTCTGGCCGAGGATGCCCACGAACTCTCCCCGGCGGATTTCGAGGTCGATGCCCTTGAGGGCCTCGGTTCCGTCGTCGTACGTGTGCCTCAGGCCCTCGACCTTCACGACGACCTCGCCGTTGACCCGAGGAGCCGGCTCGAAGGGGAACTCGATGGCCTGGGCGGCCCTGCGGGTCCTACCGGGGTCGGGGAGCATGTCCTTCATCATGCTCACGGCCTCCTTGGTTGTCGCGGGGAGGCCCGGCACCGGGAAGCCACGCTCGCGCAACCTGGCCATGAGCAAGGTCACCTGCGGCAGGCTGAGGCCCAGCTCCACCAGTTGCTCGACCTGCTCGAGGACTTCCCTGGGGTTCCCGTCGAGGACCACGCGCCCTTGGTCGAGAACGACAAGCCGGTCAACGAGTTCCATGAGTTCTTCGAGCTTGTGCTCGACGATCACAATGGTTAGGTTGAAGTCCTTGACGAGCTTGCGGAGGAGGTCGAAAACCACGGTCGTGCCGATGGGGTCGATGTTCGAGGTCGGTTCGTCAAGGACGAGGACGTTGGGTGACATCGCCAGGGTGGCGGCCAGGGCGCAGGCCTGCTTCTCGCCCCCGGAGAGGTAGTGCGGGTTCCGGTCGAGATAGCGGTGGAGCCGGGTGAGGTCGACCAACTCATCTATCCTGGCCCTGATCTCGTCCGGCGGCATGCAGTAGTTCTCGGGTCCGAAAGCAATCTCGTCGCGCACCGTCGGCGCCACGAGCTGAGCGTCCGGGTCCTGGAACAGCAGCCCGCATATCCGTGACAGAGCGTAGACCGGGTAGGTCTTGTTGTCTACCTCCTCGTGGAGGATGACCTTCCCCTTCATCTCCCCCCGGTAGAGCTGCGGGATCAGGCCGTTCATGGCCAGGCACGCGGACGTCTTGCCGGCCCCGCTGGCCCCGGTGATCAGGACAATCTGACCCTCCTGGATTCCCAGGTCGAGGTTTGCGACCGCCGGACGTTCGCTGTCGCGGTACTGGAAGGAGAAGTTGTCGAAACGCACTATGGCCACGTATGCCATTCCCTCCTGGATACCCGAGCCGGAGCCGGGACCGCCCGCGGAGCCCGACGCTCCGAAGATGGGCGGTGAAGCCCCGTAAGCTGAAAGTCGAATGGGGCCCGATACCTAGCGAGCTTGGGTTATGGATACCGGTGGTGCTCCCTATGAGGGATGTTGCTCTTTTGCCGATGGGAGGCTGCTCTCGCGCACTACCCCGCGGGGGAAAGCAGGCTCCCTAACGCGCCCCCCGCTCGCGGAACTGGTTTGGGCTTACCCCGAAACGCCGGGTGAAGAGCGAGCTGAAGTAGCTGCCGCTGCTATAGCCCACTTTCCCGGCGACCTTGTGGATGGTCTGGTCCGTGGACCGGAGGAGGTCGCACGCCCGGCCGAGCCGGACCTCCGTGACATACTCGCCGAGCGTCATACCGGTGTGCAACTTGAACAACCTGGCGAAGTAGTACGGGCTCAGGTAAACCATTGCCGCTACCCGGCGGAGGTTCAGAGGCTCACTGTAGTGCGCCTCAACATAGGCCTTGGCAGCCAGGACGGCCCTTTCTCCCACCGAGGTGGAGTCAGCCAGGCGCCGCCCCAGCTCCTCAACCAACCCCGTAACGACCGCCGGGGCATCCGGCTCGAGTGGGCCCGGTCTCTCGGACAGGAGTTCCTCGAACTCCTGACGGAGCCTGGCGACGGTCTCCACCGCCAACCCCCCGCGAACGAAAGCGGTCCCGATGAGGCCGGCTAGAACGCGCGCCTCGCCCACCGCGTCGTCGTGACGGAGGTCGCCCAGTATTTCCCCGGCCAACCGCACCACCCGAGGCATGTCACCTTTCAGGGCGGCCTCGCACAGGTCGGCCTCGAGGCCGAGAAGCCTGGCTGCCGAGAACGTGCCGCTCGCCCCCAGCTTGGAAAGGGCGGCCCGATAGGAGCCGGGGAAATCGCGCACGTCCCAGCAGTAGGTACCGGCAGCAACCTGAGCCTGGTCGCCTAGGGAATCCCTTACCCACCCGACGGCGCGAGAAACCCACTTGTCGGGGTCCGCTGACTCGTCCGGGCCCGGCGACAGCGCCAGAATCAGCCTACCCCGCTCACGCCATGCCAGGACCTCCCCTCCGGGCCAGTCCACGAGAGCCGTTCCCCAACCGGTACCGGGGTCCCCGGCCCGGGCCCGGCCGGACCCGCTGGGTGGGACCCCCGCCACTTCGGCCAGGAGACTAGGATGCCCGGGCCCCCGGGGTGCCGCTGGATTCGTGTGGGCCGGGTCCTTGCCCATGACATCCGCGACCACGACGAGCCGGGGCGGAAGGTTGAGGCCTAGAGCTCGCGCTTGGGCCTCGAGTTCGGAACGGTCGAAGAGAGAGGGGCGGGTGATAAGGATGTTCAGGTAGTCCCGCCGCATGAAGGGAAGTAGCGACCGGACGACCTCCTCGGTCTCCCGGGCCCGGGCCTCGCGGACGACCTCCCGGCCCCGGCTGGCGAGCACCCTGCGGAGGGCGTTCCTGAACTCGTCCTGCCTTATGGGCTTGACGACGTAGTCGATAGCCCCGAGCCTGACGGCCTCACGGGCGTATTCGAACTCAGGGTGAGCGGTGAGAAAGACGATGTGGGTCTTGGAAGCCTTCCTATGCATGTGCCTGGCCGCCGTAATGCCGTCCATCCTGGGCATCCGGATGTCCAGGAGCACGATGTCGGGTCTGGTCTCATCGAAGACAGCCAGGGCTTCCTCGCCGTCTCGGGCCTCGCCGACGACCGTGACCCCGGGGTGGCTGGCCAGGAACCGCCTGAGCTGCCCGCGGGCGCTGGCTTCGTCGTCCACGATGAGAACCCGTGCGGGTCCCAGGTTGCCGGCGCCTGGATGGACCACGCTCATCAGCCTCTCCCCCGTGAAGACTTGGCCGGTATTCTGATGACCACGACAGTGCCTGAACCGCTGTCGCTGGAGATGTCCATGTGGGCATCCTGCCCGTAGTGGAGTTGGAGTTTCTGGCGGACCAGTCTGAGCCCAAGACCGGTCACCTGCCTGCCGGTCGTGAGCGAGGCTTGCGGCGGCTCGATAAGGAGCCCGTCCGGCAGGCCCACCCCGTCGTCGCGCACCTCGACCTCGACATGAGAGCCCACACGCCGGGCACTGAGGCTAATGCGACCTTCGTAGTTGCGAGGCCCGAGCCCGTGCACGACGGCGTTCTCCACGACGGGTTGCAGGACAAGGGACGGGACCGGGGTTTGCTCGAGACGCCGCGGCACCTCGACCGCCACGTGGAGGGTCGAGCCGAAGCGGTTCTGCTGGATGGTCAGGTAGTTGGTGACGCACTGGATCTCCTCCCGCAGGGGCACGAGGTCCTCGCGGGCGGCCAAGACGTAGCGAAGGAAGTCCGACAGCGCGTAGACCATCCGCTCGGGCTCAGGTTCTCCGGCCGTTATGGATGACGCGATCATGTTCAAGGAGTTAAAAAGAAAATGAGGGCTGAACTGGGCTTGGAGCAATCTGAGCTGCGTGTCGGCCAGAGCCTTTTCCAGGTTTCGGACCACTTCCGTCTCCTGAGCGAGCCGTTCGTTGTACTCCCTCAAGAGCCGCTCCCGCGTCTCCCTGGCAGCGGACTCGACCAGCGAACTCATCGCCGTTTGGAGCGACTCGGCGGCGGCCCGAAGGGGAGTGTTCAGCACGACGGGCACCTGGCGGTAAGCCTCCAGCAGAACCGCCGCCTCGGCGCCGGTACGGGCGTGCCTCCTTACCTCCTCCAGATGAGCGTCCCGCGGGGGCTCGAGCAGGACGAAACCACAGACCACCGAGCCGAGGTAGCCCCCGTCCGGGCTGATCGGGACGGAGAAAGCCACTATCCCGCAGCAGCACTCGCACAGGTGCTGGATGTCCGTAGCGCGCTCGTCCGGTCGAGTTCGGGAGACGCACGGAATGTCACGGCAACCTCCGTCGACCTGCTCGCGCCGCAGCCGGCAGAAGGCCGGGAGATTCGAAGGTTTCGTCACGCCGCGCCCCAGCTCGTCCAAAACCAGCACTCCGAGTCCCGTGGCTTCGGCAAGGGCGTCCTGAATGCGCTGCAGAGACCCCACGGACACGATCTCACGCAGACTGGGAGGGGGTTCGGGCCTGACGACGTCCGGCCTCGAGGGAGGTAGCGGGAGCTGTACCTGAACCGGGTTGTAAATCGCCAGTAGGTGTAGCGGCTCGGGGCCCGGGTTCTCCAGGACGTGGGTGACCCCGTCCGGGAAGTGACGGAAGACCCCGGGACTGAGGTCGTGCCACTCGCCGTCGATTGCCTGGCGACCTTGCCCACTAAGAACGTAGAGGCCTTGCTCGTAGCCCGAGTGCCGGTGGGGATCCCACTTCCGGCCGGGTTCCACGGTCACAAGGGCTACGGATAGACCGGCTGACTGAAGTGCGGCCGTGTGGAGCCATTGGAAGCTGGCAATACCGAACTCCTGCCGGGGCGCCTGGTACAATTGGGGGCCGCCGGAGACGAACCGCACTCCGTGCGTTCCTTTGCTCACACAAACCAGCCCCCATCAGACCGCGTGGCCAGCCCGCGCGCCGAGCGGCCGACCCGCTTCGCGGAGGCCTAGCGGAGGATGAGTCGCCCGCGACTCCGGTCGACGCTCCGACCTTCCTCGACGACCACCCGTCCGGCCTGGACTGTGGTGAAGGGCCACCCCACAAGCCGACACCCGTCGAAAAGAGAGAAGCCGGCCCGTGACCCAAGTTCGTCGTGGCGGATGGTCGTCCGGCGCTGGACGTCCACAAGCACGGCATCCGCGTCGCTGCCGGGAAGCAGGGTCCCCTTGCGGGGGTACAGCCCGAAGACCTCACTGGGCCCGCGTGCGAGAAGCTCGGCTGCCCGGACTATCGAAAGCCCTCTTCCTATAGCCCCTTCGGTGAGAACCGCCGCCAAATGGGTGGCCATCGCCGGGTATCCCGGCATGACGTCTCCGAAGGAACCGCCAAGGCCCTTCTGCTCGCGGGTCATGGTCACGTTGTCGGTGCCCAGGGCGGAGACCGTACCGTCCTCGACGCCGCGCCAGAGCGCCTGCCTGTCTTCCTCGCTTCGAAACGGGGGCACCATCTTGGCGACGGAGCCCCTGTCCGAATCCCACGACAGAACCAGATGGGGTGAAGCGACCTCGGCCACCAGGCTCAGGCCCGAGGCCCGCGCTTCACGCACCGCCTGGAGCCCCGACGCGCTTGAGACATGGACGGCGTAGACGGTCGCTCCCGTTACGCGCGTCATCCACGCCAGCCGCCGGATGGCATCCTCCTCGGCCTGTGACGGGTGGGTTTCTGCCCAGTTCCTAAGTTGTCCTTGTGATCCGACCTGGTAACTGTTGCTTTGGGTGCCTCCGCCGCCCGGGACGGAACCAGCCGAGTCCGCCGGCGGCCCCCCCGCCGGCCGCGACGCCCGGGCGACGATGGAGGCGTTCTCGGCGTGAACACAGGCCACGCACCGTTTCCGCGCCGAGGCACATCGCCTGAGCCCCTCCATCAGGAAGCCGTCGTCCACTTCCTGGATCAGGCCGGGTATGCCGCACATGTAGAACTTGAACGAGGTCACGCCGAGCTCGGCGTAGAGCGTCATCTCGTCGAGTTGCGTCTCGGTCCCTATTATCAGATGAGGGAACACGTCCACCGAGCTGTGCTCCTCGACGATCTTGTCCAGTCTCTCGAGAAGGGACTGGTGGGGTCCCGGTCCGCCCAGGTAGCAGCCGATGGTCGTCACGCCGCCCAAAAGCGCCGAACGTGTCTCGGTCTCGAGGTCCTCTTCGAGGCCGGCGAACAGCCCGAGGTGGACATGCGGGTCGACGACCCCGGGGAGGACGTACCGTCCCGCGGCGTCGAGAACCCTCCCCGAGTCGCGCGGCGCTCCGGACCCCAGGCAGACTACACGCCCGTTCTTGATCCAGACGTCGGTCTCGAACGTCCCTTCGCCGGGCAGAACCACGACACCGCCGGTAATGGCCAAGTCGAGACGTGGGCGTGTGTGGACCGAGGCCTGGGCCGGAACCGGCCCTTGGCGCTGGGCGTCATCGTGAGGGCGAAGCGCCGGCGCCACCCCCGACGGTTGGCCCTCCGCGGCGAACGCCTCCCCCGTCTCACTCAGGCGGACGATGCGCATCCCCAGCCGTTCGGCCAACTCCTCGGCCTCGCCGGTAACCACGTCCCCCGGCGAGAGGACGACCTCCCTCTCCCCTAGGGCCCACCTGAGTTCGATATCGCGTGAAGTGATGAACTCTCTCATGGCCCTACCCAACCGGCGGCCCTGAGTCACGACGGCCCCGGGAGGCGAGGGATTCTATGGCCGTCAGGGCCGCCTGGCGGGCAGCCTCAACGTGGGACACCGACCCCGATACGAAGAGCCTCCCGTACTTTCCGACCGGGTCGAAGTCGACGAGGGTGATGGATGAAGCCTTCTCGGCTTCGTTAGCCGCGACGACGATGTAGCCGGCCGGCTCGACCTCGAGAATGAAGAGGGCCTGCCCGGCGACCACTAGTGAGCCGTGCCTGGCGCGGTTGATGAGCTGGGCCTCGTAGGGGCTGACGCTGGTGACGACCGTGTCGGAAACGACCCGTGGGGCCAAGGCGTCGGCCGCTGTCAGGCCGAAGTGCCCGAGCAGCACCCTTCCGGCCTCCCGCACGTCTCCCACGGACGCCGAGTGTACCTCTATCTGGCCGAACTCCCGCTCCACCATCAGCCAGCCCGGCCGCACGTCAGTTGCTTTGAGGGCGGCGTCGAGCGCGGGGTAGACGTCGCTACCCGGGGCCAGTTCGACCCAGAGCTCGGCCATGCCGGCCACGGGCGTGTCACCCCTGGCGACCGACCCCACCAGGGCGGCGAACTGGGGCTGCATGTTATCTATCAGGGCGAAGGTCCTGAGCCCCCGCGCCTTCTCTTCCGTCAAAGCCGCGTCACCTCGACCGCCCCTCGATTGTCTTGCCTTGCGCGGTCACCGAATCGAGGATGGCCACGATGGCCGCGTCTACCGGGACCTGTACCCCTGCGGCGTGCCGGGCCGGGTCCCCTGTGACTACGGCGACGACGTCACCTTCCCCCGCTCCGGTCAGGTCCACGGCCAGGCAAGTCGGCGCGGTCGCCGGGGCCCCGAGCCCCGCTAGTGGCTCGCAGACGAGCAGTTTGTACCCCTGGAGTGACCCGTGCTTGACTGTCGAAACCGCCTGACCGGTCACCCGGCAAATCAGCATGGCGATCAACCCCTCCGTTAGCGGCGCAAGATGAGGGCGATCTCGCCCACGACCCGCTCGATGTCCTCGGGTCTGATGAAGAAGTGGGGGGCCACCCTGATGACTGGCCCGCGCGCCGACGCGATTATGTTCCGAGCTCTGAGGGCCACCTCCACGGCATGGGAGTCCCCTCCCGGAACATCGATGGCCGTGGTTGGGCCCTTCCGGCTGATGTCCTCCGGGCTGACCGACTTCAGACCGTGTCTGCGACACGCGTCCAGGGCCACCCGCGAGAGCATGTCGACACGGTCACTGATAGCCTTCGGGCCAAGGTGGTTGACAATCTCCATCCCAGCCCTCGCGGCGAAGGCAGGCATCACCGGCGGGGTCCCGGTGTCAAACCGCCGGGCATCACGCGCGTAGTCGAGGAGGCGGACTTCGAACGAGAACGGGTTCTCCTGCCCGAACCAGCCCGTCACCGCCGGCGTGAGGCCCGGCACGAGATCCCTCTTCACGTAGAGGAAGGCGATGCCCGGAATCCCCAACAGGTACTTGAGGTTACCCGATGCCAGGAAGTCGATGTCCAGAGCCTTCACGTCCAGCGGGCAGGTCCCGAGAGACTGGTAGGCGTCCACGAGCACCAACGACCCACGGGAGTGCGCCAGGCGGACGACCGGCTCGAGGTCTTGCTTGAACCCGTTGAGGTAATATACGTGGGTGATGGACGCGACCAGGGTATCCTGGTCGACATAGCGGTCGTAGTCGTCGAGCATCAGTTGCCCGTCGCGTACCGGGACGAACTCCACCTTGTAACCGTACTTCTGGTGGGCCAGCCACACATGGCCCACTGTCGGGAACTCGGCCTCGGTGGCGACGACTTTCCGCCGTCCGTTGGCCGTTCTCAGGGCCGAGGCCACGGAGGAGACCGCCTCGGATACGGACGTGGAGACCGCTATCTCGTCCGGGGAGGCCCCGATGAGACGCGCGAATTCGGCCTTGGCCCTGCTCACTTCGGCCATCCAGTAATCCCAGTCCATGCCGACCGTGAGCCAGTTGTCCAGATACGCCTCGATTGCCCGGCGGACGTGGCGTGACTGGGGCCCCTGGCTGCAGTTGCCCACGTGGATGGCGTCAGCCAGGATAGGGAACTCCTCCCGCCAAGCCGCGACCACGCTCTCATCCATTAGGGAACCGCGCGGCCAGGCAGGTGGCCCGCCGGGTTTGGACCAGGACTCGGCGGCTGGGGCGCCGGCGGGGGAGTCGACGATACGGACACCCACCCGGGCCGCCGTCTCGCGGGCGGCCTCCGTGAGGACCACGCCGGGCCTCAGGACCAGCTGAGTGGTGCCCGACCTCGCAAGGTTCTCGAGGTCGGCGGATGTGATGAACTCCCGCAACCCAGACACTTCCCCTCGCCGGGCCGGGCTTACTTACCGGCCTTGGTCTCCTGCATTCCGAAGAGGGCGAGCACGTCCGTGTGCGGCCTGGGGATGACGTGAACGGACACCAGTTCGCCCACCCGCTTGGCCGAGGCGGCGCCGGCGTCGACGGCTGCCTTAACCGCGCCCACGTCGCCCCTCACGATGACGGCGACCAGACCGCCGCCGGCGTTCTGCTTGCCGACGAGTTCCACGTTGGCGGCCTTCACCATAGCGTCGGCCGCTTCTATGGCGGCCACAACACCCTTCGTCTCCACGAACCCCAAAGACAGCACTAGACTCGACTCCCTTTCCCTATGTGGACTCTGACGGCCTTTCCGGGGCCGTCTCCGGACAGCGGGCCGGCGGTTCCTCCACCCGGTCCGATACCTCCACGAGCGCGTCCACCGCCAGGCAGCCCTCCCCCTCGGCCAGCACGACAAGAGGGTTGACGTCGATTGACAAGACATCGGGACGCTCGAGCAGGACCCTGCCCAGCGACTGGGCCACCGCGACCAGCGCCCGCACGTCGCGACGCCTCCGCCCGCGGACTTCGCCGAGCAGGGCGGCAGAGCGCAACTCACCGAGGCCCCGCATGACGTTCGCCTCGAAGACGGGCGCGAGGACGAAAGCAACGTCATCGAAAAGCTCCGCGTAGACGCCCCCCAGGCCGATCATGACTACGGGACCGAACTGTGGGTCCCTGACGGCGCCGGCGATCATCTCCAGGCCGGCGCCGGCCATCCGCTGGACGAGGAAGCCCGTCCGGCCCCCGGGCGCCGCGTCGCTTACCCGGGCCTCTATCCTCCCGACGGCCTCCTCGAGTTCCCGGGGGGTCCGGAGGTCGAGTTCGACGCCGCCTATGTCCGATTTGTGAGCCAGGCCTGGGACGAGAACTTTGACCGCGACGGGGTACCCGATGCTCCCGGCTACCTTGGCGGCCTCCTCGCGGTCTTGGGCCACCCCCCAGGGAGCGAAAGGAACCCCGTAACCGGCCAGTAGCGTTGCGGAGTCAGCCTCCGAGAGTGGAAGCCCCGTGCGGTTCCCCCTGATCCCGGGCCCGCTCGTCCGGATGCCGGCCTCACTCATCGTCCTCGGAGCGATGACCCCACTCACCGTCCCCACCACCGCCCTTGAGGAAGTCCCGGTACCGGACCAAGTTGGCGAGGGCGCGCACCGCCCGGTCGGGGGTCTCGAAGGTCGGTAGGCCGCTGTCCTCCAGTATCCGCCTGCCGGACCGAACCACGTCGCCGGCGAGGATGACCGTGAGGAGCGGCTTCGTCCCTGCCCGCTCTGACGCGCGCCGGTAAGCGTCGGCCACAGCCCGCCCCAGTTCCTCGACGTCCAGGTACAGGGTGGGGACAGTGATCATGATAAGAGCGTCGACGCCGGGGTCGGACAGGAGCAGCTCGACGGCCCGGGCGTGTTGCTCCACCGTTGCGGCCGCCGTCATGTCGCAGTGTCCCTCCGGGCGGCACACGGAGGCGAAGGGTGGAAGCAACCTAACCAATGCCTCGCGGGTCTCCCGCGAGACCGTCGCCAGCCGGAGAACCTTTCCCGCGCCGCCCCCGGCGGCCAGGAAGTCCATGCAATACGCGCCGGGACCGCCGGCCTGGGTAGCCAGGAAAACCCTGGGCCCCGACGGCGGCAGCCTATCGAAGGCCTGCAGAGTGTCCGTAAGCTCGTCGGCGCTGTCGACCCTCACTATACCGTGGTCACGGAAGGCAGCCGAGTAGACCCGGTCGGACCCGGCCATCGACCCGGTGTGCGAGTGAGCCGCCTCGCTTCCTTGAGCCGTACGCCCGACCTTTAGGACGACGACCGGCTTCGCGCGGGCGACGCGCCCCGCCGTCCGGACGAAGTCACGGGCTTTCTCGTGGCCTTCGAGGTAGACCCCGACGACCCGGGTCAGGCTGTCCCCGTCAAGGTAGTCAAGAAGCTCTATCAGGTCCAGGTCAGCCATGTTACCGAGGCTGCAGAACTTGCTCACGCCGGCCGGCGCGGGCTGGGCCGACCACCTGGCAACCATCCACGCCCCGAACGCGCCGCTCTGTGAGACCATCGACACCCCGCCGGCCCGTCGGCGCGTGCCTTGAATGAAAGTCGTGTCGAGGCGGTTGGCGTTGTCGATGATGCCTACGCAGTTGGGGCCTATCTCCCGGACCCCGTATCTCCGGCAGATGCCGAGAAGGGCCTCCTGCCTCGCGCGGCCCTCGGGCGTACCCGTCTCGGCGAATCCGGCGGCGGTGGTGATCACCCCGCGGACGTCCCCGCGGGTCCTGAAGCGGTCCTCAAGGTCGGGAACCACGTGCTCGATAGCCGCGGCAGGCGCAGCTATCACCACCAAGTCCACCCTCTCGGGGATTCCGGCCAGGGCCCGGTGGCCGGGGTAACCGGCAACCGGCGCTCCGTGGGGGTTGATGGGAAATACCTTGCCTGGGAAACCCGCGTCGGCCATGTTGCGGACAATCTGATGCCCAGCCTTGAGGGGGTCGGAAGAGGCCCCTACGATAGCGACCCCCTCGACGCCCTCGAAGAAGACCTCGGCGCCGGAGCTACCCACCACCAACCTTACCCCCGTCTCCCTCATCGGGTCCGCCCGCGGCCCCACACAAGGCCTTCAGCCGTGCCCAACGCATCTCGGCCTCGGCCTGCATATCGGCCACGCTCTCCTCCGTCAGGTGAGCGAACTTCCGGAGGGAGCCCACAAACTCGCGGAGCGGTCGTGGCTTGGGAACGTCCCGCGTGAGCCTGAACCGGCCACGCTCGACCTCGAAGAGAGGATAGTAGCGGGTAAGCACGGAGAGCCGAGCCACTTCAAGACTCCGGTCCGGCGGAAACCCCCACCCGTTCACACAAGGATTGAGGACATGGATGTACGCCATCCCGTCGCGGACCTCGGCGGCCTTCCGGACCTTGCCGACCAGGTCGGCGAGAAAACCGGGTGACGCCGTGGCTACGTAGGGCAGATCGTGCATGGCCATGATCATGGGGAAGTCCTTCTTGCGCTGGGCCTTTCCCCCGCGGGCGGGTCCGACCGGCGTGGTCGAGGTCCACGACCCCTTCGCGGTCGAGCCCGACCTCTGGAACCCCGTGTTCATATAGCCCTCGTTGTCATAGCAGATGTAGATGATGCGCTCGCCCCGTTCGGCCGCGCCGGACAGGGCCTGGAACCCGCAGTCCACCGACGCGCCGTCACCGGCGAAAGCCACGACGTTGACCTCCCGGCCCTTGCGCTCGCAGCCGAGCCTGATCCCCGCCAGCATTGACGCGGTGTTGTCAAGCAGCGGGAAGAACACGGGGCATCTGGTGCCGGTGGTCCGCTTCCACCCGACCACCCCCACCCCACCCATGCACCCCGGAGGAATGGCCAGAATCGTGTTGGCGCCCAGAACCTTCAGCACGGTGCGCAGGGTGAGTTCGACGTTACAGCCCACGCAAGCAGAGATACCGGGGGAGAGAACGTCTTCGCGCTCTGCCAGGTAGTCGATGAAGTTCATCGTCCCCGCCCTCCCGAAAGCCACACCGTCGGGCAGGTGGCGGTCCCCCCGCGGCGCGAGGCCTCAACGACTGTCCGGACCGCCTTCGTCATGAGGTCCACGGTAAGGTCCTCTCCGCCCAAGCCGCCGACGAAGGCGACGGAGGGCACGGGCCTGCCCAGGTCCGACAATGTGGCCCGCAGCTCCTGGTGGATGATTCCGGTGCCCCATCCGAAGGACACGTTGCGGTCCACAACCCCGAAGCCGCGGAGGTCCTTGAGAAGTCTGAAAAGCTCTGTAGCGGGCCAAGGACGGACAGAGCGGACTTTCACCAGCCCTACCGGCACCCCGCGGTCCCGGGCCTCATCGACGGCCACACGGGCCGCGCCGGTCATGGAACCCAAGGTGACCAGAGCGAACTCAGCGTCGGCCAGGCGATAGGCGCTGACCGGCCCTCCCCAGTGTCGCCCGAACTTCCGGCCAAAGCTGGCATCGGCCTCCTTGATCACTTGGGCGGCCCGGCTCATGGCCAGAACCTGCTTCCGGCGGTATTCGGTCAGGAGAGCGCCCGGCGTAAGGGGGTCGACGGACATCGGGCGCTCGGGGTCGAGCAGGATGTGCTCAGGCTCATAGCTGGAAGGCAAGTAGTCATCGACGTCACTCTGGTCCGGAACATCTACCCTCTCCGTCATGTGCGACAGGTAGAAGCCGTCGTAGCACACGTTCACGGGCAAGAGGACGCGCCGGTCCTCGGCGATACGAAAGGCCTGGATGACGGTGTCCAGGATTTCCTGGTTGTCCTCGACGTAGAGCTGCACCCAGCCCGCGTCCCGCAGGGTCAGCGAATCCTGCGGCCCGCCCCACACTGTCTGGGGCGAAATCATCTCCCGGTTAACGATGACCATGACGATCGGCAAGCGGAGGGTGGGAGTCCGGAAGTAGGGCTCGTACATGAGCGAAAGGCCCTGGGAGGAAGTGGCCGTGAACGTGCGGCAACCGGTCAACGCGGCTCCCTGGAGGACGCTGAGGGCCGAGTGCTCGCTCTCGACCTCGCACAGGCTCGCGGTCAACTCGCCGTCGGCCGCCATCTGCGCCAGGTGCTCCACGATGGGTGTCTGAGGTGTAATGGGGTAGGCGGCTATCACGTCCGGCCGGCATAACTTGGCGCCGATGGCCGCGGCCTGGTTGCCGCTGAGAACCTGGACCGTAGTCACGCCCTCACCCCCTCCTCCACGAGGCTGAAGGCGTCGCGCGGGCACTCCGTGACACAGATGCCGCAACCCTTGCAGTAGGTCAAGTCGACGGCCACCCCTCGCCGGCTTCGCGGGGGGACGCCGGCGTTAAAGCTAACCGCCCCGACCGGGCAACTCACCACGCATACCCCGCATCCATTGCAGGCCTCGGCCTGCCACACCGGCCGGTGGGAACGCCATTCGCCCGTCTCAAGCACGTAGAGCTCGGTCCCGACCGGGGCCTCGTGCGGGCCGGTCTCGGGCCACTCGTCGATAGAGGCGGTATCGCCGTCTTCCGAGGGGCGGGCGGCCGCTGACCCGCCGGAGCGGGGACTGAAGGTCCTGACCGCGTCGTAGCCTCGCATCACGGCCTTGGCGTTCGACGGTCCGAAGGCCTGGGCCGCTCGCTCGGCGACATCGGACACGACCACCCAGCCGGTGGCGCGGCAGAAAGCGCCGAGCATGACGGTGTTCGGAACGGCGCGGCCCAGGACGTCGAGGGAGATTCCTGTCGCATCCACGGCGGCGACGCTCGTGACGCCGGCCTTGACCGGCAGGAGAGAAGGCTCGCGCTTGGTGTTCAGGACCAGGACCGAGCCTCCCGGCATGCCCTCGAAAACGTCGACCGCGTTCATCAGGGTCTCGTCGAGGACTACCACGCAGTTCGGATGGTAGACCTGAGTCTTGGGCCGGATGGGCTCCCCGCTGATGCGGACGAAGGCCGAGACCGGGGCGCCGCGCCGCTCGAATCCGAAGTACGGGATGGAGTTCGCGTACAGGCCCTGTCTCACCGCCGAGTGGACGATGATCTCAGAGGCCTTGACTGTCCCCTGCCCACCCCGGCCGTGTAGCCGCAGTTCCTTGGCTAGAGGCACCGCACATCTCCCCGGCTCCATCGAAAGGGTCTCGCCGAACGAGGCCGCCGGCGTGACGGCAATCGCGCATAGCCATCGCGCATACAGGAAGCGAAACCCCGTAGATTGAAAGGGACCTTCCGGTCGGCAGCCGGGCCTCCTTTGCGCCACGTTGCTCTACGAGGCCAACGATACTGCCACGTAAGAGCCGTCGAGTGGACACGGGGGAGCCGTCGGGCACATCACGCGAGAGCCGTCGGGTAGGTCACGAGGGCATGGCCCGAGAGGCGAAACGTCGTGGAGAGGACAACCGTCGTCACTGACAGCGTCGCAACTGTCCCTGAAACGCTGTGCCGGGACCTGGGCATCCTCGTGGTCCCGTTGACCATCGAGCTTGACGGCGTCGTCTACCGCGACGGCGTCGACCTCGCGCCGGACGACTTCTACGCGAGGATGAGGACGTCCAAGCTTCCTCCTCGGACGTCGCAACCTTCTCTAGGCGCCTGGCTCGAGAAGTTCAACGAGGCGGCGGCAGAGGCCGACCGTATCCTCTGCTTGACCCTGAGCGCCAAGCTCAGCGGAACCTACTCCTCGGCCGTACAGGCAGCGACAATCTACAGTGAGGAATCCCCTCCCGGCCGGTTCCGCCCTCCCCTTCACGTCATCGACACGGGCCTTGGCACCGTGGCCGAGGGCTGGGTGGTTATCGAGGCGGCACGGGCCGCCCGTTCCGGCGCTCCGTTCGAGGACGTCCTCGCCCGGGCCAGGGCCGTGATGGCCAGAGCCAAGATACTCGTGGCCGTCGACACCATGGAGTACCTGGCTAGAAGCGGGCACGTACCCAGGCTTGTGGCCTCCACCACCGGACTGCTTGGCCTCAAGCCCCTCATCAAGTTCCGCGACGGCGACGCCGTCTCGGCGGGCGTGGCCGCAAGTGTCGAACACGCGTACGACGTGATGCTGCGGCGGCTTAGCGAAGAGCGCCGGCGGGTCGAATCGGAGGCGAGGAGAAGGGCTCGCCTGCACGTGGGCGTCATGCACGCCGGAGCACCCGTGCGGGGCGCCGAGCTTGCCGAGCTCGTCCGGAGACTCGAGCCCGACGAGCTGCTCATGACCGGCTTCACTCCCGTCATGGGAGCTCACGCGGGCCCGGGGTTGTTCGGCGTGGGCTACTTCGCTGAGTAGGGGGCCCGGGCCTCGCGACTTATCCTTGTGATAGGCGAGAATCCCGGCCTTGGGAAACAGGAAGACTCCCATCAGCGTAGTAGTTTATAGAAAGCGTCCGGTACTGCCGCTCCCACGTGGAGGCGGGACCAGTGACGATGACTCGGTTGCCGGAAGACACTTTCTTGGGTAGTCAAGCTGGAGGACCGGCCAGCGTGAGGCCCTGGGGCCCACGCTGGTTTGCTGTCTTCCGGCGGCGTCGGTGGAGATGGGGTGACAACCCGGGGAGGCGTGGTTAGACAGGAGAAAGACAAGCGGCACACGGGAGAGGAGGGGAGATGAATGTCGCAACCGGCCGTTCTCAAGACCAAGCTCAAGGCGGAGGAACGCGAGATCCAACTAGCCGGCCGCCCGGCAGTCCGGAAACAGATGCCGACGTGGGAGCTACTCGCCGGGCTGACCCTTCTCGTTCTGGGCCTGGCCTTCTTCGCCCGGGCGTTCACCGGCTCGATACGTTTCGTCCTGCTGACGGCTTGGATGGTCGGTGCCGGTGTAGTGCTCGCGTTTAAGACCAATTTCGCATGCCCAAGATAGTTCTTTGTTTCACAAAGTACATAGACAGCCGTGCGACTGTACGTAGAGATGTCCACGGGGGTCTTACGCGGGCGTGCGATATGACGATTAGGTAAGCTATAGGGGCCTCGGTTTACGATCGGCCCCGGTCACCTCATATTTCCCCGCCATGCCGGCCCGTACCTCAGCCCTGGCTCCGGTCCAGCCGTTCCAGAATGGCCCGGACGAACCGGTACGCCGAGTCCATGGCCCCTCCAGGCAACGAGTCCATCTTATCCACCGTGTCGGTAGGCAGGTGCCAATAGGGAGCCCGGCCTCTCTCATCCAGGCATATGATGGTGATTGCGGGCACGCCGGCGAGAATGGCGTCGGACATCTCCGTCACGCCCCCCGCTAACCCCCCGGGGCGGGCACCCCACTGGGGGTGCTCGGCGGCGACCTCCCCGGCGAGTCTCCGGAGGCCGGGGGCGCTCCACAGCGGGATGACGAACCCCTCCTTGGTCCCCCACGCCGGTCGCCCACAACCCAACATCTCAAAGACCACCGCTCTCGGCTCGCGCATCTCCGAACGGTGACGAGCGAAGAACGCTTTGGCCCCCTCGTGCAAGGCTTCCTCGGAACCCGAGCACAGGCACCAGACCCTGGACTTGACGAGGGGTTTCGCCGCCAAGTCCTCCGCCAGCGTGAGGACGAGCCCGGCCCCGGTGGCGTTGTCGTTGGCTCCGGGGGTCGGCGGCGTCAGCTCCGCCTGTAGGGTGAGCAGGACCAGAAGGAAGGCCATGGCCGCCGAGGCTCCGGAGGCCGCCCAGGCCCAGGGCCACCCAAAGACCATTCCGCCCGCGTAGAGCACGACCTGACCCAGGAACGCCGCGAAGGCCGCGGTCGAGAAGAGGCGGTAGGCCTTCATCCATCCCGGCGTGCTGAAGATGATGGGGGTGCGCTGCGA
>QZJP01000100.1 GCA_003599345.1 Bacillota bacterium
CTGCCACATCCGCTCGAGCGACACGTCCCGCTCCCCCCTGGCGACTCCCGGACGAGGCTCCCGCGCCTGGGCCTCTGGGGCCTTGTCGTCGGAGTCGCGGCGGAACCCGCTGCCCTCGAGGGTTCGCTCGAAGTCGTACTCGAGAGCCTGGAGCCAGGTGAGCTCGTGGTCGGCCTCTCGTCTCGGGGCATTGGCCGCGGCGGCCCGTTTGGCTTTCCGGTAGCGGTCGAAGTACGAGCGGGCGTTCGCTGCCGCGGAGAACCTTGGGTCGAGTTCGATGAGGACGGGCCCGCCCCGGTAGTCGGTCGCCTCTAAGATATCCTGCCCCGGCTCGACCCGACCGAGGTTGGCCAACAGGAGTTCCCCTTTGAGGCGCAGGTCCTCGGCGTTTCCGGTCTTCCTGAGGTCGCCGGCCTGGCGTTCAGCCTTCCTAGCCGCCTTACCCCGGGCCTGCCGCAGAGCGCGCCTGACCCGGGCGGCGAGCCTGTCACGAGCCAGCGCCAAGCGAGTCGCCGAGTGGAAGGCGGAGAGCGCCTCCCCTGCGGGCACGTCGAGCCTTGCGAGACCTTGCCCGGGGTCGAGCTTCACGGCCGAGACCTCCACGGGGAGGTGTGGCGGGGAGCTCGGGACGAGCAGGCAAGGCTCGAAACAGCCGTGGCGATAGAGAGAGACAGCCCGGGCGAAAGCCTCGTGAAGCCGTTCCAGCGAAGGCCCCCCGTGTTCGGCCGCTGCCCGGGCGACGGTGGAGGCCACAAGAGGTCCCAAGGGTGGCGCGGACCTCAGGATCGCTCGTGCGACCCGCCCCGGGTCCTCAGAGACGGGAACTCCCCTAAGGGCCTCGGCGAACAGGTTGGGGTCCGCTCCCCTAAGGGCCTCGGCGAACAGGTTGGGGTCCGCCGCCAGATCATCGGGCGGCATCCAGGGCGCCGGGGGAGGGGAGTAGCCCGCCCCCCTCGCCAGGCGCGACGCCGCGGCGTCCCCGCGCGCCACCGGAGGCCAGGAGGAGACGAGCCTGCGATTGTCTTCCAGCAGCAGAACGCGGGTCGGCCTCGGGCCAGCCTCGTGGACAAGGTATGCCGGGCGCCCATCGCCTCTCAACCCTTCACGCGGGCCGAACTCGAGTTCCACCGACCTCTCCCAGAGATAACACGAGGCCCGTATAGCCGCCCGTCCGGCCAACCTCACCTCACACAGCCGAGCGAAGGCGGCCGCGCCGGGTAAGGGCGGGAAAGGGCCGGTTGGGGTAAGCAGGCTCACCCTGGCCGCGGCGCCTTCCTCCGAGCCAAGGGGGCCACGGGGATTCGCCGGGGAGAAGCCGTAGACGGCCGGTGCCGGGTCGCCGGCCAGGAGGACCCAAGCGGGGTCGCGCCGCGGGCCCAGCACTAGAAGGATGTCTGAGCCCAGGACGACCCGTACCTCTATTAGGCCGCGCTCCCTGACGAGAACGTCCAGGTCCCGCGCCACTGCCGCGGCCAAGAAGGCGTCATAGCCCATGGCTCACCCGTCCCGGTTCACCCTAATATAGCACAGGCCGCGGTGGCGAACCCCTCATTGCGAAGGGGCGACTGCAGGTGGGACTCGAGTCGCCGTGACCGGTTTCGGAACTTTCCTGCGGACCTAGACGTAAGCACGTTTGAGAGCCAGCTTGACGTAGCTATCCGGCGGAACCGAGGGGTCGCTACGCGAACGCCGCCCGCCTTGGGGAGGACTAGAGGCATGGCCTTTCTCCGAATGGCCCTGAGGAACGTCGTCCGCAACTGGAACAGGACCGGCATGATCATCCTCGGGATGCTGGTCGCATCCTCCCTGATGACGGTGACGGTGGCCCTCTCCTCCGGCTACGCTCAGGGAGCGGCGCTCTCCTACCGTCAAATGGTGGGAGCTGACATTCTCGTCTACCCCAACCGGTTCGTTTTCGGCGGGCCGGATGACCCGGGAGACTCGTGGCAATGGCGGCTCCTAGGCGCCGACCAACCGACGGACGCCCTCTTTTTTCACCCCGCTCTCCGGCGCGGGTACCTTTCTCCGTCCGAGGCCCCGGCGGCCTACTTCGACGCCGACGCCCTCCCGGCAGAGCTGAAGGCCATAGAAGGCGTGGCCGAGATTGTGCCGGCACGACTCATGAACGCGTTCCTGGTGGCAGAGGACGTGGGCGACGGGTCTCCAGTCAGGATTCCCGTCACCCTCCGGGGACGGGACCTGGCTCTAGACACCACCTACTGGGACATTCCCGCCGTCGTGACTATCGGACGCTATTTCCGTCCGGACCAGGATGGCGAGTGGCTGGCCATCCTGAACCAGCAGGCTTTCGAGATGGGCCCGTACCCCGGAGAGCGGTTGGTCCTTGACGTGCCCGCGGTGAAAGGCCGAATGGCCGACGGTTCACCGATCCTCGACCTTGCCGACCTCAAGACCTTCTACTTCATGGTCTACGGCAGCTACCTGCTGTCTCTCGGCCAGGTCCGTATCGAAAACGCCGTCGAGCTGCAGGCAGCCGACCAGGGGCCGGTCGGACCGCCCCCAACCTGGCAGGTCGCTATCGATGAGCCTGAGGTATGGGTACCGGCGGCTACGTTCGACCGGATCTACGAGCAAGTGTCCGGGCAGCCGTTCCGCTACACGAGGCAACTCTGTATCGCGGTAGACAACATGTTCCTGGCTAAGGACATCTCCGCCGCCCTCTCCGAAGTGCTCCCGGACGCAACCGTGCTGACGGTGCCCCAGGAGGTCGCCCTCGCAGGCATCCGCTACCGCGCGCGCCTTCAGAGTTGGGACCCGTTCAGGGTCGAGGTCGTCCGGCAGTACTCTTCGAGACCCACCCTGGCCGTGGACCTGAAGTCCGAGTTGTCGGCCTTGGCGTTCGTTGTGGCCGGCCTTCTCATTGTGGCCAACATGTACATCCTGGTCACCCAGAGGCGCCGGGAAATCGGTGTCCTCAAGGCCGTCGGAGCGGCCGACCGTGATATCCTCACGCTCATCGTGACCGAGGTGGTCGGCTACTCACTTGCCGGTTCACTCCTCGGTTTCCTCACCGTGCGCCTCTTGACCATCGCGAGCATGTTCGCCTCGCACGAGAGCATGGTGGAGGGCGCGCTCCTCACGGTCAAGGCCGCCGGGATGGTCATCGGGCTGACGGTGGGGACCGCGCTCGTTTTCGGCCTTCTCCCGGCGCTTGAGGCCGCCCGGACGCCGTCGGCCAGCCTGCTCAGGGACTCGTAGGGTGGGCGCTTCGCTCAGGAGGTGGTGGGGCTGGTCTTCGTCAAGATGGCCGTGCGCAATGTCGCCCGGAACTGGAACCGGACGGGCCTGATGATAGCTGGGATGGCCGTGGCCGCGGCGATGATGACAGTCACCACCGCCCTTTCCGCCGGCTACGCGGAAGGCGCCGCGGTGGAATGGCGCCAGCTGGTCGGAGCCGACATTCTGGTCTACGCCGATCTCTACGCCTATGCCGGCGACGGGGAGGAGAGCGGGTCGTGGCAGTGGCGGTCACTCCCCGCGGACTTCGTGGGCGACGCGGTGCTCTTCCGACCGGACCTCGAGCGAGGGTACCTGTCTCCCTCCCCGGCGGGCCCCGACACCTTCGGCGCGGGCGACTTTCTTTCCGTCCTGGACGACATTCCCGGCGTGGCCGACGTGCAGCCGGCGAGACTCCTTCCCGCATATGTGGCCGTCGGCGGGCCGGGGGCCGGGTCGCGCCGGATACCCGTGGTCCTGAGGGGACGCTCGATAGCCGGGGATCTATCGGCGCGTCCCCTACCGGACGTGCCCGACGGGAGGTACTTCAACCCGTCGGACGACGGGCGGCCAGTGGCTCTCGTGAACCGCCACGGGCCGGTTCCCGCGAACGCCTTGAGCGACGGGCGGCTGCTGATCGAGGTCCCCACCGCGGCCGGCTGGTCCAGCGACGGGCTTCCGGTGCTGGATCACTCCCGAACGCTCGCCATCGAACTCGAGGTTCTCGGCCGGTTCAGCTTGTCGCTCGGTCCGCGCGTCATCGTGAACCTTGCTCAAGGGGCGGGGCCTGAGACGGAGGCCAGGCCGATGCGCAAGGAGGTCTACATAGACGTTCCGGAGGTCTGGGTGCCGGCGGCCACCTTCGATCTCATCTACGAGGACGCGCTGGGTAGGCCGCTGGAGCGCGCGTCTCAGCTTTGCCTGAACCTCGAGAGCATGTTTCTGGCCAAAGACATCGCGCAGTCTCTGGCCGAGGTCCTGCCCGGCCGGACTGTGGTCACCGTCCCCCAAGAGGTGGCGGCTTCGGGCATCCAGTACGTTCCCTACCGGACCGGCGACCCGCCGGTGGTGGTCGTCAGGCGGGTCTACTACCCGGGGACGGCCGTGACGATGGACATCAAGGCCGAGTTGTCGGGTGCCGCCTTCGGCGTGGCCGGACTCCTGGTGGTGGCCAACATGTACGTCCTGGTCACCCAGAGGCGGCGCGAGATTGGGGTCCTGAAAGCCGTGGGCGCCGCGAGTCGGGACATCGTGCTTCTCATCCTCGTGGAAGCGGTGGGCTACTCCCTGGTCGGCGCCGGCCTCGGTTTCCTCGCCGTGCGGCTCGTGACTTTCCTCCCGCTTCTCGGTTCGGCGACGAGCCTCGTGGAAGGGACGGCCCTGACGGTCAGAGCGGGGCTCCTGGTGGTCGGGCTGACGACAGGAGTGTCACTGCTGTTCGGCGTCCTACCCGCGCTGGACGCGGCGCGGACATCCGTTGTCACGCTCCTCGGGGACCAGTGAGCCCGGCGTCATAGTCGAGAGGGGTTGATGTGATGGTCGAGACCAACGACAGGCCCATCCTGAGGGCCACAAGGCTCGCCCGCAGGTTTCCCGTCGGGGAGGGCGTGTGGGCCTTGAAGCGGGCTGACTTGACCATTGCTCGCGGGGCCTTTGTGCTTGTCACCGGGCCCTCCGGCTGTGGGAAGACGACGCTCCTGAACCTCCTGGGGGGTCTCGACCGGCCGACCCGGGGGGACGTGGAGGTCGGAGGGGTGCTCTTCAGCAAACTCAACGAGTCAGGCCTGGCTCGTCTCAGACGCAGGGAGATAGGCTTTGTCTTCCAGTTCTTCAACCTCCTCGCGGATCTCACGGCGGCGGAGAACGTCGAACTGCCCATGCGGATGGTCGGCCTCCGCAAGGCCGAGGCCGCCAAGCGGACGACGGAACTGCTCGAAGCCGTAGGGATGAGTCATCGGGCCAGGCACACGCCCTTCGAGCTATCAGGGGGCGAGCAGCAGAGGGTCGCCGTCGCCCGTGCCCTGGCGAACCAGCCGTCAATCGTGCTGGCCGACGAGCCCACCGGGAATCTCGACTCGAAGAACAGCGCCGAGATCATGGAGCTGTTCAAGCGCTTCAACCGGGGAACGGGTCAGACGTTCGTGATCGTTTCGCACGCCCCGGGCTTCGCGGACTACGCTGACCACGTGGTCCACATGAAGGACGGCGAGATAACCGGAATCGACCACAGGGGCGGTGGCCGGGGATGATGGATTTCGTGAACGGTGCCTTCCGCTTGCTGGGGTCGGTCGTGCGCGCGTTGAGTCCGAAGAACGTGGCCAGGACGGTTCGCGAGCTCCCTCTCTACACGCCTCTCGCCTTGAGAAGCGTGAGGCGACGGCTTCTACGCTACCTTTTGGTGGGCCTGTGCCTGGGAGCGGGCATCATCGTGTTCTTGGCCTTATCCGCCGCCTTCCGTGGCACCGCTCTGAACGTGGCGGGCCGGACGGAGGACTTGGTTCTCCCGGCGGACGTCGTCGCTCTCGATCTAGGGCCGGGGTCGGTGGGCTCCGCCGAAGCTCTCGGCTGGGTATCGCAGGCCGGAACCTACGAGCTCTTCGATCGCTGGCAATGTGAGACCTCGCTCGGCACGCGGTGGGCCATCGGGCTGGCCGACGACAGCGGCCTTTGGCAGGCCGCCGGGGTGGGGGACAGACCCGGGCCCGGGGAGGTCCTGGTTCCCGAAAGCCTCGCCCAGGCGTGCTCCCTGGCCCCCGGTGACGTGGTAAAGATCGGCGTCGTCGCAGGCCTAGGGTTCACCGGGGGCGAATTCCGGGTGCGCGGGGTGTTCGGGGGGGAAGTCGCCCGTGACGCCCTGCTGGGCGAGGCTCTGCTCTTACGCCTGCCGGACGTGCTGTCCCTGCGCGCGGAGCTGGGTGCCGCCCCTGTCGGGCCTGGCGGCGAAGTGGAGCCTAACGCGGTGGCTGTCCGGGAACGGGATGCCGGCGACCGTCGCCGGCTCATCGGCAGGGTTCGGGAGATCTTCCCCGGCGCCACCCTGTGGTGGCCCGAACTACCTTCCGACCGGGCCTACCGGGCCGTGGGAGGTTTCTTGTCACCAGGGAACGTCATTCTGGCGCTGGTGTTCGTCATGGCCGGTCTAGGGGTTTTCAACGTCATGCTCCTGACGTTACTGCAGCGGAAAGTACAGCTCGGAGTCCTGAAAGCGCTGGGGTCTCTTGACGAGGAGGTCTTCCTTCTCTTGCTCCTGGAGGGGTCGTTCACCGCGGCGGGAGGTACGGCCTTGGGTCTGGTGGGTGGCGCCCTGCTCGTCCGGTTCGTGGACAGGACCTCCATCGTCCCGCTATCCGTGACCACCTCCAGCGTAGCCTGGGCCTTGGTACTGGCCATCGTGTCCTTCCTGCTCGCCGCGTGGCTTCCCGCGACGCTATGCCGGAGGGCCACTCCGATTCAGCTCATGGCCGGCAGGCGCCTGTATCTGAACCCGAGATCGACGTGCGCGCAGTGCGGTCGCTGCGGCGGGTTCTAGGGTCGCACTCGGTTCATGGGGGGTGGACTGGAAGGTGAGCCTAGAGATCCTGTTCTACTTGGCGAGGTTCCTCCTGCCCGCGGCGGGTCTCGCTCTCCTCGCGCTGGCCTACTTGCGGGTGCGGTTCAGCTACCAGGTACGCGAAGCGACCGAGCGGGACGACGGCCGCTACTGGAGGTCTCTCCCCTGGGAGGCCAAGCGGCGGTTCCTCAGGCGATTCGCCGTCGTCAGCTGGGCCTTCGCCCTGGTAATCGTGTCGGCCCTCGTCTACGGAGTCTGGTGTGCCTACTACGGGTGGCACCGATTCGGCCTGTAGCTCTCCGAGACCCACGATTCCAGGCCGCCGCCCCCACATAAACGTGGTCCCGGCGGCATAGAGCAGCCTGGAGGACACTTTTCTTTCGCTCGCCCCTAGTCGTCCTTCCCGCTGATTACCCCGGAGGTGGACGCCTCATGCTCTACCTGTGGCGCCGGTTCCGAGCCAGGGCGATTCGGAGGCGCGGAGGCCTGAAGGCCGGCCCGGCGGCGTGCGCGGTTCTGGCCGTCGCCGCGAGCTTGTCCTTCGCCGGCGTCCTTCCCGTGGTGTTGTCGGGGTGCGCCCGCGACATGGCTTTCGGATTCGCCGGAGAGCCGTCGGGCGGCCCGCAACCCAGACGGCTGACCTTCACCATTGAAACGGAGCCGGCTTGCGTAGAGGCGGCCCGGTCCTTCGCGTCCCAGCTGGAGGCCTTGGGAGTGAGGGTGAAAGTGGAGGTCTTGCCGCGGGACTTGGCCGCACAGCGGGCCCTCGCCGGGGAGAGCGACGCCTGCCTGCTCGCACTGCCGTGCTCGTCACCGGATCCCCTGGGCTACTTGCCCTCCAAGCTCTGCCCATCGGGCTCCGAGAACTACTCCGGCTATGACAACCCCGAGATGGGGCTCTTGTTGGCCGCCCCTCTGTCCCCTCGGTCGGTTGAGGAGAAAGAGGCTGCCGCGCTGGCGGCTAGGGAATTCCTGCTCGAAGAGGCGCCCTGGACTCCTGGCCTTGCCCAGCCGGTCTACGATGCTTCCGTCGCGGAGCTCTCGGGATGGCACCCGGGTCCCGCGGGGCGAGTTTCTCTTCACGACGCGGCCCTGACCGGTGGGGGGGACGTCATCACTGTCGGCCTAGGCCTCTCCGAGCTACCTCCGCTCGACCCCCTGTCGTCCGACGATCCCCAGGCGGGGGCGGTCATCCGGTGCCTTTTTGACGCCCTGGTGGCCGTGGGGCCTGCCGGGAACCTGGTCGGTGAACTTGCCGAGAGCTGGGAGTTCTCTACTAACGCCCGTAGGCTGACGGTCAGGCTGAGGGAGGGGGTAAAGTTCCATAACGGCGACCCGCTGCGGGCCGACGACGTGGTTTTCACCTATGAGCGGGCACTCGCGGGCCGGTTGCCCCAGGCGGGCATGGTCAAGGTGGCCGTGGGGCCAGGGGAAACCGTGGTGTTTGATTTCTCGGGACCGTTCCCGCAGTTCCTCGATTTGTTCGGCCTGGAACCCATAGTGCCCGCGCGGTACTACGTGCGGGTCGGCCCCGAAGCCTTCAGTCGCGCGCCGGTGGGTACCGGGCCGTTCCGCCTGAGCCCTGAAAGCCAAGGCAGGCAACTGGTTCTGGAGAGGTGGGAGGACTACTACGGCGGGTGTCCTTCTCTGGAACCGTGCGGAGTAGCTACCCTGCGTGAAGTCATCTTCGTCGCGATTCCGGATCCCGAACGGCGCCGGGAGCTTCTTGCGGAGGGTTCCATCCACCTCGCGCCGGCACTCGGCCCCGCCACCGCGGCTCTCATTCCAGCCACGGGCGTCACGGTCAAGAAGGAACCAGGATGGACGATTCTGGTCGTTGAGTTGAACAACCGCCGTCCCCCCTTCAGCGACACCCGGGTCAGACTGGCGCTCAGCCTTGGTCTTGACCCGGGCACGCTGGCGTCCGGTATGGGGCCGGGCGCTGTCGTCCTGACGACCGGCTTCTTTCCGGGTTCGCTCAAAGACACGGCTGCCGGCGATCCGGACCGGTATGACCCGGCCATGGCGAAAGAACTAATCGAGGAGGCCGGATACGTCGTCTCCGGCTCGGGCTGACTCGTCCCGATTTGCCTGGGCAAGCCTGGGGATGATATAATGAGAAACAACTGTAAAAACGGCCGTCCACGGCCCTGGTTTGTCGGACTCTAGGCGATATTGTAATTGCCCTGGGTCTCTCGCCCGGCAACTCCCTCCAGTGTTCGCGGTGTGCCTGTGAAAGCAGCCTGTGACCTCGGGGGAGAATCGTGTCTGAATTTTCGAGTCAGTCAATTCTGAACATTGACCGGAAAGTCGCGCTTAGGTCAGTTCGGCGGGCCGGCATGTCCACGTCGGCACATACTGGACCCGAGGCCATGTTTTACAACGGTCGTTCAGGGAGGTGGCAGGCATGACGAGTAGGACTACCCCCGAGACCCTCTGGGCGGTGATCGGCGCCGGCCATGGGGGCCAGGCCTTGGCCGCGTACCTGGCACTCGCGGGAGAAGAGGTAAGGCTCTACAACCGGACGCCGGACAGGCTCGATGGAATCCGGCGGAGTGGAGGGATTCACCTCGAGGGCGCCCTAACCGGGTTCGGGGCGCCGGCGATGGTCACTTCGAACCTTGCGGAGGCCCTACCTGGAGCTACCGTGGTCATGGTCGTGGTGCCGGCCTCCGCTCACCGGGAGTTGGCCAGGAAGATGGCCCCGTGGCTAGAGGCGGGGCAGGCCGTGATTCTCAACCCTGGTCGGACGCTCGGATCCGCTGAGTTCTCTCACGAACTGCGGTGGGCCGGCGGGCCGCCTGATGTCCTGGTCGCGGAAACGGACACCTTCGTGTTCGCCAGCCGCTGGATAGAGTCCGGTCGTTCGCGCGTCAGCCGGGTCAAGAAGCGGGTACGCTTGGCGGCTCTTCCCGCCACCCGGGTGGGCGAGGTCCTCCGGAAGGTTCGCAAGGCCTTTCCGCAGTTAGTGCCGGCCACGAACATCATCGAGACGGGCATCTGCAACCTGGGTTCAGTCTTTCACCCAGCTCCGACGCTTCTCAACGCGGGGTGGATCGAATCGCAGCACCCGTTCGACCATTACCACCAGGGCATCACTCCCAGCGTCGCCCGCGCGCTGGAGGCCTTGGACGCGGAGAGGTTGGCCATAGCTCAGGCCTACAGGGTGAAGGCGCTCTCCGCGAAGAGGTGGCTCTCCAGCGTCTACGGCAGCAAGGGGCGGACGTTGCACGGCGCCATACAGAGCACCAGCGCCTACGTCGGCCTGAAGGCCCCTCCGAGCCTCGAACATCGCTACCTCTTCGAGGACGTCCCGGCCAGCCTCGTGCCTCTCACCGAACTGGCGCGGGTGGCCGGCCACCGGGCGCGGGTGATGGAATCTCTCGTGACCCTGGCGTCGGCCATCACGGGCGTGGACTGGGTGGAGCGGGGGCGGACCCTGGAATCCGTCGGGCTCGCCGACATGGGCGTCGTTGAGATCCTCGAGTACGTCAACTCGGGCCTCAAGCGGACGTCACGCTGGCCTGCCCGCCGCCGCTTCCGAGTGCCGGACGGGGACTACGCGGAGGCTGACGCGGCCATCAGCCTGGAGGGTACCTGATGTCAGGCCGTGGGCTCGTAGTCGGGGCCGCGCTCGGCGACTGCGTGCACGTCGCCGGTCTCCTGCACTTCCTCAGGCTGGCCGAGGAGGAAGGATACGAGACCCGTTTCCTCGGCTCGGCGCAGCCGGTGGCGGCCGTCGCGGAGGCCCTGTCAAGACTCCAGCCCGACCTGCTCGGACTCAGCTACCGGCTCAGTCCGGAAGCGGCCAGGCCGCTTTTTGAGGAACTCGGCCGGGCCGTGTCGGGGCGGGGTCTCGGGCGCATCAGGCTTGTCTTCGGCGGGACGGGGCCTGTCTGTGAAGCGGCCGAGAAGAGCGGGCTTTTCGCGGCGGTGTTCAGTTCCGCCTCGACCCCCGAAGACATCCGGGCGTTCCTGCGAGGCGCGGCCAAGGGAGACAACGGGCCGGCGGCCGGGATCCACCCCGCGACTCTCGTGGAGAGGATAGAGGCCGCCCGGCCTTACCCCATCTACAGGCACCACTTCGGCCAACCGACTCTCGCGGCCACGATAGAAGGGTGCGCTCTCCTGGCCGAGTCCGGTGTGATCGACGTGATCTCCATCGGCCCCGACCAGAACACTCAGGAGCGCTTCTTCCACCCCGACGAAATCGACGAGAGCCAGTCGGGGGCCGGGGGAGTCCCCCTGCGGACAGCGGACGACTTCAGGGTCTTGTGGAGCGCTTCCCGCCGGGGCAACCATCCCCTGATGCGCTGCTACAGCGGAACGCGGGACATACTGCGGATGGCCCGGATGCTACGGGAGACGATCAACAACGCCTGGTGCGCCGTTCCCTTGTTCTGGTACAACGTGCTCGACGGGCGGAGCGACCGCGCTCTGAGGGACAGCATCCGGGAGAACATGAACGTGGTCGCCTGGCACGCGGAGCAAGGAGTGCCGGTCGAAGTCAACGAGGCGCATCATTGGAGCCTCCGCGAGGCTCCGGACGCGGTGGCCGTGGCCACCGCCTTCCTGGCGGCCTACAACGCCAAGGTGCGAGGAGTCCGGCACTATGTGAGCCAGTACATGTTCAACACCCCCGCGGGTACCTGGCACGACATGGACCTTGGTAAGATGCTCGCCAAGATTGAGCTGATCGAGGCCTTACACGACGAAGGGTTCACCACCTACCGGGAGGCGCGGGCCGGACTGGCCAGCTTCCCGGCCGACCTGCTGCAGGCCAAAGGGCATCTCGCGGGTTCGGCCTATCTGCAAATGGCCCTTGCCCCGCACATCATGCACGTCGTAGGCTATAGTGAGGCAGACCACGCGGCCCGACCCGACGAGATCATCGAAAGCGTGAGGATCTGCCGGGGCGTGGCGGTAGCCGTCGCTAGGGGGGGCATGCCTGACATGCGCGCCGCAGCGGCGGTTCGGGAGCGGAAGGAAGAGCTCGTCGCCGAAGCCCGGGTGCTCCTGCGAGGGGTTCAGGAGCTCGGGGGGCCGGGGGTCGACGATCCTTGGGCGGACCCCGAGACTCTGGCCCGCTCGGTCGAGACGGGGCTTCTCGACGCCCCGCATCTGATCGGTAACCCGGCCGCGTGTGGCCGTGTCCGTACTCAGATTACCAAGGGGCGCTGCGTCGCCATAGACCCCGGTACCGGCCGGCCGATAAGCGAACGAGAACGCGTGGCGCGGGTCCTTGACCGGCAGGCCCGAGCCGGAACTGGCAGGTGAGCGCGGGTACCGTCTGAACCTCTGCACCTGGTCAAGATGCATGGCTGCGGAAATGACTACGTCTTCGTCGACACTATCGGCGGCCCCGGGTTGCCCGAGGACACCGACGTGAACCGCTTGGCCGTCCAGCTCTCCGACCGCCACTTCGGCGTCGGGGGGGACGGCCTCATTCTCATTGAGAGGCGACCGTCCGGGCGTCTCGGGATGAGGATGTTCAACGCCGACGGCTCCGAGGGCGAGATGTGCGGTAATGGGATGAGATGCCTGGCCGCATACTGCTTCGGCGAGGGTTACGTGATGGACACGCGGTTCGAGGTGGAGACTCTTGCGGGGGTCATCGCCCCTGTCGTGACGCCGGAACCGGGAGAACGCCGCGTGGCGTCCGTGACCGTCGACATGGGCCCTCCTAGAGAAGTGACCCCCGGCGTGGTGGTGGCGTTGCCGCGCAAGGCCGGCGGCCCGCCGGGACCGTCCGAATCCCCGCCTTCATTCCGCGGAACGTTTGTTTCCATGGGGAATCCTCATTTTGTCATCACCTTACCCGATGTGGAGGACATCGACATCGCGGGGGTTGGCCCCCTTCTCGAGCGCCATCCGGCTTTCCCTTCCGGGGCTAACATCGAGTTCGTCAACGTGCTGTCCCCCGAGGGCCTGCGGATGCGCGTCTGGGAGCGCGGGTCCGGAGTGACATTGGCCTGCGGCACCGGGGCGTCGGCGGCCGTCGTGGCGACCGCCACGGGCGGACTCACCGGCAGGCGGGTGACCGTGGTCGCCGACGGTGGTGACCTGGAGGTAGAGTGGGCCCGCGAGGGTCCGGTACTCGTCACGGGCCCCGCCGAAGAGGTCTTCCGGACTAAGTACTCGAAGGCCATACCGCGTCGTCGATGACGGCTTGAGTGGACCGGCGCGGACCCGCGTGGCCCGGTCGCTTGGAGGGACGAACGTGCGCAGAGCCGGAAGGATAGCGAAGGTTCCCCCGTATCTATTCGCCGAGATAGACAGGAAACGAAGAGAAGCCGTGGCGCGAGGCGTGGATGTGATCAGCCTCGGCATCGGCGACCCCGACCTCCCGACGCCGGAGTTCATCGTCGAGCGCCTGACCAGAGAGGCTCGGGACCCATCCACTCACCGCTATCCGCCGTACCAGGGAACCGCCGACTTCCGACGTGCGGTGGCCCTCTACTACTCCCAACGCTTCGGCGTTTCTCTCGACCCCGAGACCGAAGTCATCGCCCTGATCGGTTCGAAGGAGGGGCTGGCCCATCTGACCTGGGCCTTCGTCGACCCCGGCGATGCCGCGCTGGTCACCGACCCCGGATACCCCGTCTACGGGATACACACCCTGCTGGCGGGGGGTCAGGTCATCCCCTTGCCCCTCTCCCCGGACAACGACTTCCTGCCCGACCTCGACGCCGTGCCTGAAGAAGCCCGGGAGCGGGCCACGGTGATGTTCCTCTGCTACCCGAACAACCCCACCGCCGGAACGGCCGACCTGGAGTTCTTCGCGCGGGCCGTCGAATTCGCTCGCCGCCACGACATTCTCCTTGTTCATGATTCAGCCTACGTCGAGGTGACCTTCGACGGCTATGAGGCTCCCAGCGTCCTACAGGTGGAGGGGGCAAGAGAAGTCGCCGTGGAGTTCGGCTCCCTGTCCAAGCCGTTCAACATGACCGGTTGGCGGCTCGGCTACGCCGTGGGCTCCCGGCAGGCCATCGAGGCTCTGGGTATAGTCAAGACCAACACTGACTCCGGGCAGTTCGAGGCGATCCAGAGGGCCGGCGTGGAAGCTCTCACTAATCCGCTTTCCCGCGAGTTCATCTCCGGCATGAGGGCTGTCTACCAGAGACGCCGCGACCTGGCGCTCGGAACGCTGCTGAAGCTGGGTTGCCCGGTACGGCTTCCGCGCGGCAGTTTCTACATCTGGGCCCCCGTTCCGACAGGCCACACCTCGGCCGGCTTCGCGACTCACGTCCTCGAGCGGGCAGGCGTCATCGTGACGCCGGGGTCGGCTTACGGGGACCGGGGCGAAGGCTACTTCAGAGTCTCCCTGACCCTTCCCGACGAGCGCCTCGAGGAGGCGTTCCAACGGCTGGCCGCCTGTGTCAACTGGTGAGGGCGTCAGTCCTTGACCACCGAGCGGCTTGCGAGGAGGCGAAAGCCACGCGCAGCATGACGGGCTTCGGGCGGGGCCTCGTCACAGGAGAGGCGTGCACGGCCTCAGTCGAGATCCGCTCCTACAACCACCGGTTCCTCGACCTCTCCATCCGCATCCCCGGGGAGCTCAGCGGCATCGAAGACCGCGTCAGGAAGGAACTCCAATCAGCCTTCAGCCGCGGGCGTTTGGATGTATTCATTTCGCTGGAGGAGTCCGCTGGTAGGGACCGAACTGTTGAGCTTGATGGCACCCTTGCCAGTAGCTACCATAGAGCCCTGCTGGAACTCGCCCGAGACACCGGCGCGACGGGCGAGCCCTCTCTAGAACTCCTGGCCGCCTTGCCCGGTGTCATCAAGATCAAGGAAAGGCCGCTGGACCTGGAGCGGGTCTGGGCGTGCCTGGGACCGGCCGTGAGGCAAGCCGCCGCGGAGGTAGCCGAAATGCGGCAGACGGAGGGCAAGGCGCTCGAACGAGACATTATACATAGGCTGGCGCGTGTTGCGTATCTTACTGGGGAAATAGGGGCCAGGGCGCCCCTCCTGACCGAAGAGTACCGCCAGCGACTGACACACAGGGTCAGTGAGCTCTTGCGGGACCAGGTGATCGGGGAAGACCGGCTGACAACCGAAATCGTCCTCTACGCGGAGAGATCCAGCATCAACGAGGAGCTTGTCCGCTTGGAGAGCCACATCGAGCAGTTCCGCGAGCTTACCCGCGAGAGCGGGCCGGTAGGTCGAAAGGCGGAGTTCATCCTCCAGGAGATGGTCCGCGAGGTGAACACCGCCGGCTCGAAGACCCAGGACCCGGATATCGGGCGCTGGGTGGTGGAGATCAAGGGCGAACTGGAGAGTCTGCGCGAGCAGGTCCAGAACGTGGAATGAAAACCGCGGCCCGGACTGGTTCGCGTTGCTCTTGGCCCTGCGGGGCCTCGGCCTCCGACTGGGGGCTGGTCGACTTCATGAGAGGAGGTGAACTACTTGACCCTCCCAGCACTCACCATGGGACAGCGCCGTCAGGCCCTAGGGAAGGCCCAGGAGATGAGGTCCGAAAGGAAGCGCATCCGAGAGAGGCTCAAGAAGGGGACGCTCACGCTCAAGGAAGCTCTGGACAAGTCCGATAGTGAAGTGATGGCCAAGATGCGGGTGGCCTACCTGCTTGCCTCCTTGCCTAGGGTGGGCAAGACGACCGCGAGGAAGATCATGGACGAGATCGGGATCGATGGGTCGCGGCGGGTCCAGGGCCTGGGAAAGCGTCAGAGGGAGGCCCTGCTGGAACGGTTCGGCGGCAGGAAGTAGGGGAGGACAACCGCAGTAATGTCCATACAACTCATCAATATCGGTTTCGGCAACATGGTATCCGCCGCCCGAATCGTGGCTATCGTCAGCCCGGAATCTGCGCCGGTCAAGCGAATCATCCAGGAAGCGAGAGACGAAGGAACACTCATAGACGCCACCTACGGTCGCAGGACTCGTTCAGTCATTGTGACCGACAGTGACCACGTCATTCTGTCAGCCGTGCAGCCCGAGACCGTGGCTCACCGAATGGTCTCAAGGTCTGTAGAGGTGACGGACGAGGAGGCTTGATCCTGGAGAGGGGTAGATGAGTTGGCCACGAAGGGTCTCCTGTTGGTCATGTCCGGGCCCTCCGGTGCCGGCAAGGGAACCCTCTGCCAGGCGCTCCTCGAACGGCGCCCGAACCTGAGGTTCTCGGTGTCCGCCACGACCCGCCCCCGGCGAGCGGGTGAGGTCGACGGGGTGCACTATTTTTTCCTCACGGAAGATGAGTTCAGGGAAGGAATCACTCAGGGCCGATTCCTCGAGTGGGCCAGGGTCTACGGCCATCTCTACGGGACACCCCTGGAAGGGGTCCGGCAGGCCGTGGACTCGGGTGTCGATGTCCTGCTAGACCTTGACATTCAAGGCGCGCGTCAGGTAAAAGATAAGATGCCCGACGCGATTTCAGTTTTCATCTCTCCTCCCTCTCTTGAGGCACTGCGGGAACGTATTCAGCGTCGAGGGACCGAGACCGACGAGGAATCGAGGCTCAGGCTGGGAGCGGCGATCACCGTCATGACGGCCGCCCGGGAGTTCGACTACATCATCGTGAACGATGACCTGAGCGAGGCCGGCCTCACGCTTGATGCCATCCTGACCGCCGAGCGAGCACGGACCTCACGTCACGAGGACTTCCTGGCCCGCTTCGTCGGGGTATGGCCCGGGGAGATGAAGGGGGAAAAGAGAGGCTAGATGATGACCCCACCTCTGGAGGACCTCCTGAGCAAAGTCGACAGCAAGTACTCGCTGGTGGTAGCCGCCGCCAAGCGCGGCCGCCAGCTAATGGAAGGTCACCCGAAGCTCGTGGATACCCGTTCTCACAAGCCTGTGACCATAGCCCTCCAAGAGATCTACGAGGGGAAGGTCACGTACGAACACCCGAAAGCCGGGTCGAGGTAGGTGCTGTCCGGGAGGACGGTCCTCGTCGGCGCCTGTGGGGGGATAGCCCTCTACAAGGTGCCGCTTCTGATCAGCCGGCTCCGGGAGCTCCGGGCCGGCGTCCACGTCATCATGACGGAAGCCGCCACGAGGTTCGTCTCACCGTTGACGTTCCAGACGGTCTCCGGCAACGCCGTCCACACCGACCTCTTCGCTCGGCCTCAGTTATGGAACGTGGAGCACATCGCTCTGGCCGAGCGGGCGGATCTGATGGTGCTGGTGCCGGCCACGGCGAACATCTTGGCCAAGGCGGCCACCGGTATCGCCGACGACTTTCTGACGACCACTCTCCTCGCGGTGACCTGCCCCGTCCTGGTCGTCCCGGCGATGAACGCCGCGATGTACAGGCACCCGGCGACCTCGCGCAACATCGAGACCTTACGCGGGTTCGGACACGAGGTTCTCGAACCCGATACGGGCCGACTCGCCTCCGGTGCTGTCGGCCCCGGGCGCTATCCCTCTACCGAGCGTATCCTGGCTGCCTGCCTGCGGCTCCTGGGCCCGGGTGACCTGTGCGGACGGAAGGTGGTCGTGTCCGCAGGTCCCACACGCGAGCCGTTCGACCCTGTCCGCTTCATATCCAACCCCTCCACGGGTAGAATGGGGTTCGCCCTGGCGGCCGAGGCCCGCCGGCGCGGGGCCGACGTGGTCCTGGTGGCCGGCCCGACAGAACTCGACCCTCCGGATGACGTGGCGGTCAAGCGAGTCGTGACCACCAGCGAGATGAGGGACGCCGTGCTTGGAGAAGCCTCCGGGGCGGACGTCGTGGTCATGGCTGCGGCTCCGGCCGACTGGGCCCCTGCGGACAGCTTCGACCGGAAGGTCAAGAAGGGCGAGGCCGGGCTCGGCCTGCGCCTTGTCGTCACACCGGACATCCTGGCTGAACTCGGGCGGGCCGAGAGGCGGCCACCGGTGGTTGTCGGGTTCGCCGCCGAGACTGACGACCTCGTGGCCAACGCGCGCGAGAAGCTCGGCGCGAAGGACGCCGACCTCATCGTCGCCAACCCCGTCTGCCGAGAGCCCGGGTCGGGCTTCGCGGCGCCGACCAACCGCGCCGTCATCCTGGCGCGTGACGGCTCGGCCGAGGAACTCCCCCTCATGTCCAAGAGCGACATCGCTTCGGCCGTCTTCGACCGCATTGTTCTCCTGCTCGGCCGGCAGGCCGGTCTGAACCGTACCCCGGAGGGGTAGGGCAGGTAGCGTCGTCCCTCATGGGCGGGCAGACCGCCACAAAGGGAGGAACGGGAGAACCATGCAGGTCAGCAAGGGAATCCCGACGCGCGGCCCCGGGGAGCCAAGCCGTCCTGAGGAAGGCGCGACTCCGGGTGGCGCGATTCCTGAACCCGGGGACCGGCCGGTAGCCGAGGTGGCTGTCGCTGCCCCCATCAGCGCGGAGGACGGGCTGCTCGACTACCGCGTCCCACCGGAACTGGCCGGCCAGGTCCGCCCGGGCGCGCGCCTCCTCGTCCCCCTGCAGGGGCGGGTTGTCGAGGGCTACTGCGTCCGCCTGAAGAACGAAGCGGGCATCCCCGCGGACAGGCTGAAGGACGTCTCTTCCGTTCTCGACCCCGGGTTGGCCTACCCGGCGGAATCCCTCGCATGCGCCGTCTGGACCGCCAGGCGCTACCTCTGTCAGCCAGGAGAGGTCCTGAGAGCGGCGGTTCCCGCGAGAAGGCGCTTCAAGGAACGCATGGTGGCCAGGTTGGCCGTCGACGACGGGGAAGCCCGGGCCGCCATCGCACGGCTGAAGAGGCGCGCCCCGGTGCAGGCGGCCGTTCTGGCCGAACTCGTCCAGGGACCCCAGGACGTCACGTCCCTGCGGCGACGCCTTGAAGTCCGTGCGTCGCGGGGTCTCGCCCGGACCCTCGCAACCCTCGGAGAGAAGGGTCTAGTCACGGTGGACCGGGTCGGCGGGTCAGGATCTCGCCGGCGGAAGGCCGGTCCGGCCGCGCTCCCGGAGAGGGCCGGTCCGCCGGACGCTCCCGGAGACGAGGCCGGCGGGCGAACAATCGTCCCGGCCGCCGGCCTGCGACTCTCTCCCGCGCAGGAGACAGCCCTCGACTCGCTGGTGGCGGCGCTGCCCGGCGGCCGCAACCCCGGTGGGGTCTTTCTCCTCCACGGCGTCACAGGCAGCGGTAAGACAGAGGTCTACCTGAGGGCCGCCGCCGAGACCCTAGCCAGGGGCAGAAGGGTCCTCATCCTGGTGCCCGAGGTCGCCCTGATGCCCCAGACCATGGACCGTGTCAGTAACCATCTGGGGCGTATCCGAATAGCCGTGGCCCACAGCTACCTGGCCGGCAAGGAGCGGGCCGGTTACTGGGAGATGACGGCGACCGGCGAGGCCGACGTGGTGGTGGGAGCCAGGTCGGCCGTGTTCGCCCCCCTCGACCGGCTTGGCCTGATCGTGCTCGACGAAGAGCACGAGGACGCCTACAAGCAGGAGGAAGGGACCCCACGCTATCACGCCCGCGAGGTCGCCGAGTGGCGGGCCCGGCAGGTAGGGGCGGTCCTCGCGCTCGTCAGCGCGACCCCGTCACTGGAGTCATACCACCGGGCTCTCCGTGGCGACTACACCCTGCTGTCGCTGCCCGAGAGAGTCGCCGGCGGCCGGTTGCCTCCGGTCGAAATCGTCGACATGCGTTCGGAGCTGGCGGCCGGCAACAGGAGCCTGTTCTCCACGAGCCTCGGCCGGGCCCTTGGGCGCGTCCTCCGAGACCGGAGACAGGCCATCCTCCTCCTGAACCGTCGTGGGCACTCCACTTTCGTCCTGTGCCGGGACTGCGGGTGGGTCGCACGCTGCCCGGCGTGCGACGTATCGCTGGTCTACCATAACCCCGGGGCCGACCTCCAATGCCACTACTGCGGACACCGCGCCGCCGCTCCTTCGGCCTGTCCCGGCTGCGGAGGGCACAGGGTCAGGTACTTCGGGGCGGGGACCCAGAAAGTCGAGGATGAAATCAAGCTGCTCTTCCCGGACGCCCGGACAGCAAGGCTGGACGCCGACGTCGTTCGGCGGCCCGGCGAAGCCCAGCGACTCATGGCCCTTTTCGAGTCGGGCCATGCCGACGTCCTGGTGGGAACTCAGATGGTGGCCAAAGGACTCGACCTGCCAGGGGTTGAACTCGTGGCGGCCGTGGCCGCCGACTCGGCCCTCCATCTCCCGGACTTCCGCTCGGCAGAGAAGACCTTCCGGCTGTTGACCCAGGCCGCCGGTCGGGCCGGCAGAAGAGGGGATGCCGGTCGGGTCATCATCCAGACCTACAGCCCCGAACACCCGGCGGTCGCGTTCGCGGCCGCACACGACTACGGGCGATTCGCGACGGCGGAACTCGAGAGCCGCCGGGAACTTGGCTACCCGCCGTGGACTCACCTCGTGAGGGTGGAACTCAGCGATCCTGACGAGGCCGGGGCGAGGAGAGCCGCTGAGGCCCTCGCATTGAGGCTGGCAGACCTTGGGTTCTCGTCTTCACCCGGCGACCTGTCACTTCGTGCCGGAGAGCTGGACCGTCCGCGCTTCGCGGGTCCCGCGCCCGCTCCCATCGGCCGGCTGAGAGGCCGGCACCGTTGGCACGTACTGGTCTTCAGCGCCGACCTTGACACCGGTCTCGAGGCCGTGAGGGGGGCGGTTCTCACGGTGACGGGGCGCGAGGCCCGCGGTGGCCGGCGCCGGGCGCCCACCGGGGTAGTGGCCTCGGTTGACGTTGACCCTGTCAGCGTGCTGTAATGGGGGGATAAACGTCAGGGGGCCGCAAAGGCTTGAGAATCCGCACCTTTAATGACCCCGTCCTTCACCGGAAGGCCGCGCCTGTCAAGCATCCGGGCTGGGCCGTCCGGCGCCTCGCGGCCCAAATGATCAGGGCCATGCGGGCGCACCGTGGAGTGGGCCTGGCGGCTCCCCAGGTCGGGCTCGGAACAAGGCTGATTGTCGCAGACGTCGGCGACGGCCCGTACGTGCTGGTGAACCCGAGGATTGTCTCTTCCTCGGGAACCGGCGTCGATTGGGAAGGATGTCTCAGCTACCCGGGCCTTCTGGCTGAGGTGGAGCGGGCCGAGACGGTGACCGTCGAGGCTGTGGGGCCCGATGGGAAGCCCGTGTGGGTCGAAGGCGAGGGGTTTCTCGCAAGGGTCCTCCAGCACGAGATAGACCACCTGGACGGTGTCGTCATTCTCGACCGGGCGAGGTCTGTCGAGAAGGTGGAGCCTGAGCCCGGCCGAGAGGTCAAGACCGTACCGGAGGTCGCGACTCGGACGGGGGTCGCCGGCTCCACCGGGAATTCCCTCGCCGGCGAGGGTCCCGGGAATCAGGCGGGAGGCGTGACACCCCTCAGGGTGGCCTTCATGGGAACGCCGGTATTCGCGAGGCCTACCCTCGAGGTCCTGCTGGCTTCAGGTCACACCGTGGCCGGGGTCGTGACCCGGCCTGACCGCGCCGCCGGGCGCGGGGGGAGGACCGTCCTCCCGTCGGCCGTGAAGCGGGCGGCTCGGGCCTTCGGGCTTCCGGTGTGGGAGGGGACAGCGCGAGATGTCTCGAGTTCACTCGCTGACGTTCTCCGTAGGTGGGGGGTCGACGTCGCCGTGGTCGTGGCCTACGGAGTCATCCTGCCCCACGAGGTCCTGACCGCGCCGCGGCTGGGCTGCCTGAACCTGCACGCTTCGCTGCTTCCGGACTACCGCGGTCCGGCTCCCGTCCAGCGCGTGATAATGGACGGCCGCGACGTGACAGGGGTTACCGTCATCCGCATGGATGAGGGTGTGGATACAGGCGACATTCTCGGACAGGTCGAGGTGCCGGTCGGTGGCGACGATACCGGAGGAGTTCTCCACGACCGGCTTTCCGAGCTGGGCGCCGACCTGGTGCTGGCGGTCCTGGACCAGGTGGCCGAGGGACGAGCCGTTCCCCGGCCTCAGCCTCCAGGCCTCTTCGTCACTGCGCCGCTCCTGGGTCCGAGTGACGAAGTCATCGACTGGTCAAGACCCGCCGTAGCCATCGGGAGGCAGGTGAGAGCCTTGAACCCCAGACCCGGTGCCCATACCCTGTTCCGGGGCCGGCGCATCAAGGTGTGGTGGGCCGACGTGCTCCCCCATGCCTCCGGCCTGGCCGCCACCCGTACCGCCGGGCCCCGACCGGGGGAGATCGTCTCGTTCGAGGCCGGGGCGCCGGTCGTGGCCACAGGTGAGGGACGGTTGGCGCTTCGAGTGGTCCAGCCGGCCGGAGGTCGGGAAATGAAGGGCCAGGAATTTGCTAACGGCCACCGCATAGCGGTGGGCGATGTCTTCGGAGACCCGGACCGGTGACGGGCTGGGTGTCTACTCTCGAACAAGGAGGAGAGCCACGATGTACTTCCTGGATCCGACCTACTTAGTGCTGGTCATGCCGGCCGTGCTCTTCGCGCTCTACGCGCAGGCCATGGTGCAGTCGACAATCTCGCGGGCCTCGCGCGTCATGTCCCGCCGAGGGCTCTCAGGCAAGGACGTGGCCGAGAGGATACTCAGAGCCAACGGTCTCCAGGACGTCAGGGTGATGAGGATAGGCGGTCAAGGGGTCGGTGACCACTACGATCCAAGATCGCGCACGGTGCGGCTGTCCGCCCACGTCCACGACAAGCCGAGTGTGGCCGCCCTCGGTATCGCCGCGCACGAAGCAGGCCACGCTATTCAGCACGCAAGGGGCTACGCCTTCCTACTAGTGAGGAACGGCCTTGCGCCGGTAGTCCAGTTCGGAACCACCCTCGCGTGGCCCTTGTTCCTGGTCGGACTCCTCTTCGCGTCGTCATCCAGGCTAGGCTTCGGGCTAATGGACGTCGGCATCCTGCTCTTCGGCGGCGCCGTGCTGTTCCAGGTCATCACGCTGCCTGTGGAGTACAACGCCAGTGCCAGGGCCATGGCTGCCTTGGGGGACTTGGGTCTCGTCGACACGGGAGAGGCAGCCGCCGCCAGAAAGGTACTCAGCGCCGCGGCGCTGACGTACGTGGCGGCTACCGCCGCGGCCGTCATGCAACTCCTCTACCTCCTGACGCTCAGGGGCCGGCGTAGCTAGTGGGTGTTCTTAGCCTCCTCCTCCTGGCGGCCCTCATCTTCGTGGTGGGGAACCTGGTGCTGTTGCCGCTGTGGCTTGCGGCGACCACGCTAGCGGGCGCTCTCCACGCCCCGGGGCAGTTCCTGTCGATTGCCGGGAACAGGCGCCTGCGCCAGAACCACGCGCTGGAACACGCGACGCTGAATGTTCTGACCGAGCGCCACGGGCCCCCGCGCCTGTCGGGCCTGGCCCGGGAGGGCGGGTTTGTCCTCAAGGGGTTCGCGGATCCGGAGTCCGTTCGCGCCGCGGCTGAAGAAGGGCTGACCCGCCTGAAACTCGGGGAGCGGAGTCTGGCCATACACGACCGCTGCGGGACGTCGATGGCCGCGGCCAACCTCATGGCCTCGGTCTTCCTGCTTGTGGCCCTCCTCGGGCTGGGCCGGCTCAGTCTGGTCAACGTCATTCTGGTCATGCTCCTGGCGAACCTGTCCGGGCCGGCGTTCGGCCGTCTCTTCCAACGCTTCCTGACGACCACGACCGACGTCAAGGACGTCTTCATCATCGGGTTTGAGTGCGGGGTGGAGCAATCCGGCTGGCCGGTGTTCCTCGTCAATCCAGCCCACGCCGGGGTACCCGTCGTTTGCTTCGTACGAACGGCGCTGCTCCGGCCCTATGGGGGCTAGAGGCTTGCCCAGGGAAGGTCACCGGCCCGCGAGCGCCGCTCGGCGGCTAGCGCTGAAGGCGCTCAGGGCCATCGACGCGGAAGGAGCATACGCCAACCTAGCCCTGGACCGGTTCCTCGAGGGGTCCCACTTATCGGCCGCCGACCGCTCCTTGGCCACCGAACTGGTCTACGGGGTCACGCGCTGGCGTGGGCGGCTGGACTACGTTCTGGACGTGTTGTCGACGAGACCCGTGGGCGACTTGCCCGTGTGGATTCGTAACATCCTGAGGATGGGGCTCTACCAACTCATGTATCTCGACCGGGTCCCGGCGCGGGCAGCCGTCGCCGAGAGCGTGGCCCTAGCCAAGGAGTTCGGGCATCAGGGCACGGCCGCCCTGGTCAACGCGGTCATGCGAAAGGCCGCGACGGCACCCGGAGATGTGGGGCTTCCACCAGCCGGCCCTGACCCGGCGGCGCGCCTGACGGTGGAATACTCACATCCGCGCTGGCTTGTGGAGAGGTGGCTCGGCCGCTTGGGGCCGGAGCGGACATGTGCGCTACTGGCAACCAATAACGAGCCCGCGCCGCTGACCTTGCGGACCAACGTGACTCGTGTGTCGCGCGAGGAACTCATCGCGTCGCTACGCGCCGAGGGCGCTACAGCCGAGCCGGGGCGCCTCTGGCCGGAATCTGTCATCGCGCGAGGGGTGAAGCCGCTCAGGACTCTCCAATCGTTTTCGGCCGGGTATTTCTCGGTGCAGGACGAGGGTTCCATGGCCGCGGCTAGGTCGCTCGGGCCGCAGCCGGGCTGGCTCGTGGTCGACGCTTGCGCCGGCGTGGGTGGTAAGGCCACGCACCTCGCTGAGCTGATGCGGGACCGCGGGAGGGTCGTCGCTATAGACCCGTTCCGCCACAAGCTGGCCCTACTCGAGCAATCGGCGCGTCGGCTCGGTCTGACCTGCATCGAGACTCGGAGCCTGGACGCCCGGGACCTCCCCCAGTCGGACCTTGTGGGCCAGGCGGACGCGGTCCTGGTCGATGCGCCGTGCTCGGGTCTGGGCGTGCTCAGGCGGAGGCCGGACCTCCGGTGGCGACTCCGGGAGTCGGATATCGCCGACCTCGCGAGCCTTCAAGGGGAGTTGCTCCGGAAGGCCTCCGAATGTGTGAAGCCCGGAGGAGTCCTTGTCTACTCCACGTGCACGCTCGAACCGGAGGAGAACGGCGCGGTGGTGGAAGGCTTTATGGACTCGCGCCGCGAATTCTGCTTAGATGACGCCGCAAGGGCGTCGGGGTTCGACCGGACCGCGGGTCCGGCCGACTCTGAATCCGGGCCTGGCCCGGCCCCGCTCAGGAGCGGGCCCCACGGGGCCTTCCTGTTCTTCGCGCCCGAGAGTGGGGGTCCTGACGGCTTTTTTGTTGCCAGGCTGGTTCGAACAGGTTGTCCCTGAACCCCGGGGTCTGGAGGAGCGGGATGAGAGTAAGCGTCAGGTCCGACATCGGACTGGTGCGCCAGACGAATCAGGATTCCTACGTTCACCGGGTCTTCGAACGCGGCTCCGGTCTGGATTCTCCGCCGGTGCACGTCTTCGGCGTTGCCGACGGGATGGGGGGTTACCAGGCCGGGGAGGTAGCCAGTCGTCTCGCTTTGGACGTAGTGGCGTCGGAGGTGGAGAAGGCGGCCAAAGCGGGCCGGCCTCTAGGGCAGGCGCTATCCGAGGCCATGATCGAGGCAAACCGCGAGGTGGTTCGCCAGGGACTGAGCGACCCGACGTGCACCGGGATGGGCACGACAGTCACGGTCGCCCTGGTCTCCGGCGGCGTCCTCCACGTGGGTCACGTGGGGGACAGCCGAGCCTACATCGTGCGCGGAGGCAAGCTGGAGCAGGTGACGCAAGACCACTCCCTTGTGGGGGAATTGGTCCGCAACGGGGACATCACCGAGGAGCAGGCGCAAATGCATCCGCAGCGCAACATCCTCACTCAGGCCTTCGGTTCGGACCTCCGCGTCAAACCCGACCTGTCGACTGCTTCCTTGCAGGACGGGGATATGGTGTTCCTGTGCACTGACGGGCTCACGGGGGCCATCCAGACCGCGGAGATAGAGGATATCCTGGCGGCGGCCGGAGACCTGGACGAGGCCGCTTCGAAGCTCGTCGCTATCGCCAACGAGCGGGGCGGCCACGACAATGTGACGGTTCTCGTGGCGGGCCCTTTCCGCCTGGGAGGTGACCCGCTGTGAGCCTCACCGGCACGGTCCTGGCCGGGCGATACGAACTCGCCGAGAAGTTAGGGGCCGGTGGGATGGCCGTGGTCTACCGCGCGCAGGATACCCTGCTGCAACGCCCCGTAACGGTCAAGATCCTCCGCGGCGAACTTGCCGTCGATGACAGCGTCGTCAAGCGGTTCCGGCGTGAGGCCCAGGCCGCCGCGGCGCTGTCCCACCCGAATATCGTCGGAGTCTACGACGTCGGCCGGCAGGACGACGTCCACTACATAGTCATGGAGTACGTCCAGGGAAAGACCCTCAAAGAGGAGATTGCCGAACGGGGCCCCCTTCCACCGGAGGAAGCCGTGCGTTTCGCCCGCCAGATATGTGAGGCCTTACGGCATGCCCACGCTCACCGGATCATCCACCGCGACGTGAAGCCCCACAACGTCCTCTTGACCCCGGAGGGGCGAGTCAAGGTCGGCGACTTCGGGATAGCCGGCGCGGCGACCGGGAGCACCGTCACCTACCCTGGGGCCCTGCTCGGGACCGTATACTACTTCTCCCCCGAGCAGGCTCAGGGTGGCTACGGCGACCAGCGGTCCGACCTCTACGCCCTCGGGGTTGTTCTCTACGAAATGCTCACCGGCCAGGTTCCCTTCGAAGGGGAGAGCCCGGTCAGCGTGGCCCTGAAGCACATCCGGGAGGCTGTTCCGTCTCCGCGGGAGATTAACCCGAGAGTGCCGCCGTCGGCCGAGCGGGTGGTCCTCAAGGCTATGGCCAAGGACGTTGACCGCAGGTATCAGTCGGCCTCGGAGATGCTCCGGGACCTCGAGGCCCTCCAACGGCAACTCGCCGAGTGGCGCTCCGCCAGGGGACTTCCCCCCGTGTCGCCCGACGCCCGAGACCGCACCCAGGTCATAGCCCTGTCGCCCGCCGGCGGCGAGGATGAGGGAGGCCAGTCCACTCTTCCGGGCGTCAGACCCGGCGAGGGTCTTGGGGCCGCGCCCGTGAGGGCTCGCGGCCGCCGGGGCTCGGGAGACGAGGAGGTCCCGGGTGTGGCTGCCGCCGGCCGGGAGGCCGGAGGCGGCGCCCCGCCCGGTCCCGAGAAGCGCGATGAGGGTTTGAGCTCGCACGAAGTAGACCCCGGGGACTTCGGCGGTGACCTCTACGACCTGGACGGCTCCGCGGGCCACCGGCGTGGGCCAAGACGTCATCTGTCGAAGACGACGGTGTGGATCGCCTCCTTCGCCATCTTCTTCGCGCTCGTGGGTACGGGTCTCTTCCTCGTGGTCCAATGGTTCGAAGTGCCCGAGGTATCGGTTCCCAACGTTGTCGGCTCGGGGCTTCTCGAGGCCCAGACGAAACTGGCTCAATACCGTCTCGGAGCCCGGGTGGTGTCCTACGATTTCAACGCTCAGGTGCCCAACGGTCAGGTCATCGACCAGGACCCCGACGCCGGGGCCGTAGTCAAGGCCAACCGGACGATTAATCTCTGGGTGTCCAAGGGACCGGAAGTGATAGGTGAGATTCCCGACGTCATCGGGTTCACCTGGCGCGAGGCCAAGATAGCCCTCGAAACCGTCGGCCTCATCGTATCCGAGTCGGACTTCACCTACGCCCACAGTGAAACCATGGGCCGGGATAGGGTGCTGAGCCAGAGCCCGGCCGCGGGGACTTCGAATGTCCCTAAGGGTACGCGGGCCCAACTCGTGGTCAGCCTCGGGCCGCAGGCCGGGACAGTTGTGGTCCCCAACTTCATCGGCCAGACCTTGGACCAGGCCAGGCTGCTGCTGCCCGAGTTCAGCCTTACCGAGGGTGCGGTATCGGTCCGGGCCAGTACCGAGCCCGACGGGACCGTTCTGGAGCAGAGCCCCATACCTGGAACAGAGGTCGCGGCCGGCACGGCCGTCTCCTTCACTGTCGCGGGGAGCGGCGGCTCGGACACCGGGGGGGACGATACCCAGCAACATGTCACTAGGGTCGAGTTCACTGTCCCGACCGGCCAGGCCAGCCAGATGGTCCGGATCACCGTTACTGACAGCCAAGGGGAGCGGACGGTATACGAGCATGAGCATACGGCCGGCTACGAAGGCAAGATCGACGTGACCTGGACGGGAAGCCTGCTTCGAGTCCAGATCTACTACGACGGAGTCCTTTCGGCCGACTACACGGTGAGCGGCTGATCATGCCCGGGGGCCGGGTCATCCGCGCATATAGCAACGTCTACTACGTGGACACCGGCGACGAGGTGCTGGAGTGCAGACCCCGCGGGCGCCTGAAGCTACGGGATACGAGAGTCCTTGTCGGCGACCTGGTCCGTGTGAGCCAGGCGGGTCCCGGTCTGGGAGCGATTGATGAGGTCCTGCCCCGCCGGAACGCCCTGGCGCGCCCTCAGGTGGCCAACGTCGACCAGGCCGTCATCGTGCTGGCGGTGCACGAGCCCGAACTAGAACTCCTTCTCGCCGACCGGTTTCTCGTATTGGCCGCCGCAGCGGAACTCGAGGCCATCCTCTGCCTCAACAAAGTGGACCTTGCCTGCCCCGGCGAGGTCGGGCCGGTGGTGAAAGTCTACGAGGACGCGGGCTACCTGGTCGTGGCGACGAGCGCCAAGACCGGCGAGGGCCTGGCGGCGTTGAGGAGCGCCCTAGCCCGCAAGGTGAGCGTCCTGGCCGGTCCGAGCGGGGTGGGCAAGTCGTCCCTGCTCAACGCCCTCAACCCCGACCTCAGGCTGAGGACCGGAGAGGTGAGCCGGAAGGTCCGCCGCGGGACCCACACCACCCGCCACGTCGCCCTGGTCCCCGTGGGGAGCGGTGGGCTTGTGGCCGACACGCCCGGTTTCACGCAATTGGAGCTCGACGGCATCCCGCCCCAGGACATCGCGTGGTTCTTTCCCGAGATAGCCGCCCTCGCGCCACGCTGCAAGTTCAGGGGCTGCGCTCACAGGGCCGAACCCGAGTGCCGGGTCAAGGAAGGCGTTGCGGAGGGTCTGGTCGACGGGGGAAGATACGCCAGGTACCTGGAGCTCGTCCGCGAGGCGGAAGCCACCTACCGAGCCTACTGAGCCGGGTCCGAAGGAGGAGCAGGAGGAGGAGGAGGAGGAGGAGGAGGATGGAGTCGTTGACTGCGCCGGAGCCCATCACGGGCGAGGTGCTCATAGCCCCCTCGGTTCTATCGTGCGACCTCGCGCGCCTGGCCGAGCAAGTCCGGGCCGTCGAGCAGGCCGGAGCCGACTGGCTGCATGTCGACATCATGGACGGCCACTTCGTGCCCGCCCTCACCTTCGGTCCGGCTTTCGTGGCAACGTTGAAGAGACTGACGGCTCTCCCTCTCGACGTGCACTTGATGGTTGACGAGCCCGAGTGGTGGGTGGAGCCTTTCGTCGAGGCCGGAGCGTCAATCGTGAGCTTCCACGCCGAAGCCTGCCGTCATCCCCGGCGGCTCTGCCGCCACCTGCGGTCCCTCGGAGTCAAGGCCGGGGTGGCCCTGAACCCCGCGACTCCTCCGTGCCTTCTTCGCTACTTGTCCGCCGACGTCGACCTCGTAGTCATCATGAGCGTTGACCCTGGTTTCGCCGGCCAGCCCCTCCTCCCCGAAACCTACGCCAAGCTTGACGAATTGTCGACAATCCTCCGGCGCGCTCTCGCCGGTGCTCCGGGTGCCGGCGCCGGGGCTTCTCCCACCCAGCCTCGCCCGTTGGTGGAGGTCGACGGCGGGGTCGGACCCTCCAACGCTTCCCACCTCGTCTCCGCGGGAGCGGGAGTCCTCGTAGCGGGCAACAGCATCTTCGGTCGGCCCGACCCAGCCCGGGCCTTGGGCGAACTCCGACGGGCCGCCCGTCCCTGAGGGCCGCGCCCTCCGCCACAATCCTCGCTCTGCCACTCGCTGCACGCCCCTCGGTTACCGGTGAATATACTGTCGTGACTCCACACCGCTGGATTCGGGGTGATTTCGTGCGTGGCGGCAACCACGGGGTCGAGGTCAGGCGAATCGCCGGCCTTGTGCTGATGGTCGCGGGCGGGCTGGTCGTCCTAGCCAGCCTACCCCTCTGGTTCTGGTTGGCCGCCCTCGGTGCGGCCTCGGTAGCCGCCGGTTGGTACATCATGGGAGCCGGGAAGTAGCCCGCGGCCGGCTCAGAGCAGGCAGGTATCACGGGGGAGGGTGGAACGAATGGCCATCCGCGTAAGGGTCATCAAGATGCCGAGGTTCCTCGGGCGCATCCTGGCCGGCATTCTCGGTGTCTTCGGTTGGAAGGCGAACCCCGCGGGGTAGCGGGGCCGTATCGCGCGCGCGTCCTGCTGAGCGGACGGGATCGCCGCCACCCTCTGGGTGGGTTCGCGGCATCCCTAGTGTCAGAAAGGCCGGCCGGGACGAATGTCCCGGCCGGCCTTCGCTGCGTGGTCCCAGAGAGAGATGTTCTTGCCCCGGGCTGGGGGCCCGCCACTAGAGGGCCCTTTTCACGGTTCCAGACCGTAGGCATCGCGTGCAGACGCTGATTTTCTTCCGGCGACCGTCGACGACGGCCATCACCCGTTGCAGATTAGGTGACCACGTGCGCTTGGTTCTCCGGTTTGAGTGACTCACGGCGTTGCCTATACCCACAGTCTTGCCGCAGACATCGCACTTGCCCGGCATCTTCCTGACCTCCGATTCCCATCGGTGCAACTTGCGCCTTGAGAGGGAGTAGACTCTAGGGCGACCCTGTCGTGGACAACAAGCGCATTCTACCACGAGCCCAGCTGTGCTGACAAACGCCAGTAGCACCGCGGTTAGGACCAGGTTATAGGAGTGGTGCGAAGGATATGGCCAGAGTATCGCCGAAGCTACAGCGTCAATCGTCACCTGGCCAAGCTGTTTCTGGTGCGAAACCAGTACCGGAAAGGGGTTCAGGCGTGCCATCGACCCAAACCCCGGTCGGCAGAATAACCATAGCCGACGAAGTCGTTGCGACTATCGCCGGAATGGCGGCAACCGAGTGCTACGGCATCGTCGGGATGGCTGCGCGGCGGCTTAAGGACGGTATCGCGGAACTACTTGGTAGAGAGAACCTCAGCCGCGGCGTGCAGGTGGCTTTCAAGGACGGGGACATCCGCATCGACCTGAACGTGATCATCGGGTACGGGACCCGCATCTCGGAAGTCGCCCACAACGTTTCGAGCCAGGTGCGCTACAGGGTCGAGGACAGCACCGGACTACGGGTCAGGTCGGTGAACATAAACGTTCAGGGCGTTCGCGCCATCGGCGAGCGGTAGGCCGGGGAGGCTTACTAGTGGTTGACGAACCGCTGACAGGCAAAGGGTTCAAAGAGCTCATGCTTTCGGCGGCGCGGCGTCTCGACGTCAACAAGGAGGCCGTCAACTCCCTAAACGTCTTTCCCGTACCGGACGGTGACACCGGCACGAACATGTGCCTGACGATGGCGGCCGCCCTCCGTGAACTGGATAAAGTCCGTTCCTCGTCCATCGGCGAATCGGCCAAGGCGATCTCGCTCGGGTCTCTCATGGGTGCGCGCGGCAACTCGGGCGTCATCCTCTCACAGTTGATGCGTGGGTTCGCCAAGAGTCTTCAAGACAACCGGACGGCCACGGCTCTCCAGTTGGCGTGGGCTTTCCAAGAAGGGGTCGAGACCGCGTACAAGGCGGTCATGAAACCTGTCGAAGGGACTATCCTGACAGTCGCGCGTGAAGCGGCGAAGTCCGGGCTTCAGGCGGCCAGGAAAGGCGCTGGCCTCGTCGAGTTCCTGAACTTGGCCACGAGCCGGGCGTCTGAGGTTCTCGCCCGGACCCCGGACATGCTCCCCGTGCTGAAGCAGGCCGGAGTCGTGGACGCCGGCGGTATGGGCCTCCTATACATCCTCGAGGGAGCGCTCACGGCCGCTCGCGGCGAGGAGGTCGCGGAGGAGGCCGGGGCCTGGTCCGCATCGCCGCCACAGGCAACGGCGGCTGAGGCCCTCGCCCTCGCCCAGGCGACCGCGACTCCCGCGAAGCACGCCGCGGCCGAAGCGGACGCGGACATCCGGTACGCCTATGACACGCAACTGCTCATCAAGGGCCTCGGGCTGGCCGTCGACCGCATCCGCGCCGAGCTGGAGCCGATGGGAGACTCTCTTCTCGTGGTCGGCGACACGCAGCTGATCAAGATCCACGTCCACACCAACGAACCCCACCAGGCGATAGCGGTGTGTCTCGGACACGGCGAGATTGTCGAAGCAAGCGTGGAGAACATGCGCCAGCAACACGAGGCTCTGGAGCGGGCTCATCTCGACCTGGCGTCTCCGGACAGCGTTGTCCCCGGCAAGACCTCCATTCAGGCTGCTGGGGCGGCAGGAAGCCGCCCGGACGGGTTCGATCACTCACGCTCCGCCGTCAGCGCATTCCCGGGCGCTCCGAATCAGCGAGCTTTTCTGGAAGCGGTCGGAGGCGACGCGGAGCCCGCCGGGGGACCTGGCGTGGTGGTGGTGGCGTCCGGCGCCGGGCTCGAGGCGATGTTCCGCAACCTCGGAGCGGACATGGTCGTCAGCGGGGGCCAGACGATGAACCCCAGTACCGAGGACATGCTCCGGGCCATTGAAAGCCTGCCGCAGCCCGATGTCCTGGTCCTGCCCAACAACGGCAACATCCTTCTGGCGGCGAAACAGACGGACGAGCTCACCTCTAAGACCGTCAGGGTGGTCCCAACGCGGTCGATCCCGCAGGGCATCGCCGCTCTGGTCGTGCTAAACCGCCAGCTTGACGCAGAGAAGAACCAGGCCCGCATGGAGCAGGCCCTGGCGCGGGTCAGGTCGGGGGAGATAACCCGAGCCGTCCGGGACTCCCAGTACAAGGACATCGCCATCAAAGAGGGAGACTTCATCGGTCTCCTGGACGATGAGATCACGACCGTGGGGAAGAGCGCCGAGGCCGTTCTCGAGGCTCTCGTCTCCCGGATGAGCCAGGACGGAACCGAGATTGTCACGGTCTTCTACGGCGAGCCCGTCTCCGACGACGAAGCCGTTCGGGCTGCCGAGCGTCTCAAGGAGATCGCGCCCGACCACGAGATCGAGATACACCGCGGTGGCCAGCCCCTCTATCACTACCTGGTTTCCGTCGAGTAGCAGGCCTGCTTCCCGCCCGGCCTCACCGCGCGACGCCTCACCCGTCGCCCCCTAGTCCCGTTGGCCTGCGGGACGGGCGCCCCGGCCCGGCCCACCGCTCGCTCGTTCGCATGGCCGCCCGCTTGATTGCGCCGCCCTCCCGCTCGTCCGTACGGACCGCTGGACGGCACCGGGCCGCATATCCCGGACGGGGCCGCGTCATACTACGCGCGGGGAAGGCGTTTGGAGGATGCAATCCTCCCCCAGAGGCTCTTCCTCCGGTTTCTCCTCTCCCACTGGCGGTCCGGCAGGACCGCCCTTTTTTTGC
>QZJP01000051.1 GCA_003599345.1 Bacillota bacterium
GCCGCCATGGCAGGACTCGCAGGTGATGTTCAGCGCCACGAAGCTCCCCAGGTCGGCATCGAACCCCGTCGTGTGGCACGGGGCGCAGCCGAGCCAAGAACTGGCCCGGCGCGCGTTCCACTGCTTGGTCTCGAGGTTCCAGCCCGCCGGCAGGTAGTTGAAGTCCTCGCCCACGAAGTAGTTGCTCTCGTTGTTCCCGATGACGAACAGCACGTCGTCAGGCGTGATGCCCGCGTTCGGGTCGGCGAAGTTCGCGTTCGTGGCTCCGGGGCCGAGCTCCCTGACCATGCGGCTGTGGAAGGTAGTTGCGGTCAGCGCCGCAACGTCGGAATGGCAACCTTCGCAGGCCTGCGGCCCGAGGGCGTAGTCCTGGATACCGGCCCAGGGGTCGGTCATGGCCGACCGCGACTCAAGAGCCCCAGCGAGCAGCATGGCGGCGTCTCCCCTGGTCAACGCGGCTCCCGCGTTGGAGGTTCCGGCCGCGTAGAGACCCAGGTTGACACCGTAGGACAGGCAGTCCGCATCGGACAAGGAGGCCACATCATCCCCGTGTCCGAGCGCCGTCGCCACTGTCCTGGCGCCGTCGGCACGCGTCACGACCCCGCCCGGGCTGAAGGTATCATCACCCGATGGCCCCATGAGCCCGGCTCTGACCACCGTCTCCACCGCGCCCCACGCCCAGTGGTTCTTCGGGACGTCGGAGAACGCGGCCAGATACGGCTGGATAGCGGGCAGACGGAAGGCCCTCAGGACTAGGGCGGCAAACTCCGCACGGGTCACGTTGGCGTTGGGCCGGAAGTACCCGCCACCACCGGACAGCACTCCAGCTTGCACCAGAGCCTCTATCGCTGAACGCGCCGAACTCTGGGAGATGTCCCGGTAGCTCGCCGCGGTCCCGCCTCCCGAACCGGTCGAACCTGAGGTGCCCGAGCCTGATGATCCGGCGGGCTTGGAGGAGGCATCACCAGGGTTGGTCAGGGCCCGGATCTCGGCGAGGTTAGTGAAGCCATCGCCGTCAGAGTCCCTACCCTCGATGCTCGCGTAGTTACTGCCGGCCGCAGCGAGGTCCGTGCCATAGGGGTTGAGAGCCATGCCGGAAGTGTGACACGTTGCGCAAGCCGCCAAGGCGGTACCCGTGGTGTTGGGATAGGTGTTCGTGAATGTGCCCACATACGCCGAACTGGCCATAGTGGTTGGGCCGGAGAGCTGAGCGACCAGTACGAGCAGCAGTAAGGTTGTTGCTAGCTTCTTCATCTGTTTTCGTTGTCCCCCCTTTCCCTGTGTTAGATTGTGAAGTCCAAGGCATATGACGGTTCGCCTGAATCTATGTTCCTTCCTCCAAGAAGGGGCATTAGCTTTTCTTATAGCTTCACTAATCACGATGTGTCTAAAATAGAGGTAAGTGATGCCAAGCAAGTCGTACGGATTGAAAGAAAGGAGGGAAACTCGGAGCGAGGTGTAGAAGTATGGGCATGGGAAGCACGGCCAGACGATCGAGGTCCGGCGGGGGTCGGCTGATGAACTTCTGGCAGCTCAAGGTGTTCTGCACGGTGGTTCACGCCAAGAGTCTCTCGGGCGCAGCCCGGCTCCTCTACGTGACCCAGCCAGCCATCAGCGCGCAGGTTCTGGCCCTGGAAAAGCACCTCGGGACTCAGCTACTCCGTCGGCATAGGCATGGAGTGTCTCTGACACGGTCCGGGCAAATCGTCTACGATTACGCCAGCCGGATGCTCAACACGCTCGAGGATATGGAGCGGGCAGTCTCAACCGAAGCTCTGAGAGACCCTCTGGCCCGGAGCGGTTCGTCGTGACCATGTCAAGCGGCTGTCCCGCGGGGGCCGGGGAACACCCGGCCCCCGCGACACCTTGGCACCTTGACATCCCGCAGGGGATGTCCGGTGCACCTAGTGGTCGCTGGATTCACCTCTGACCCGTGCGGCCGCGCCCGGGAAAGCCAAGGCCGGGCCAGTTGGCCCTAGACACGATTCCTGCGGACGCGAGCGCCTCCAGGACGAGTAGTGAGACCGCCCCGCCGATTAGGGCGGTGGCGAGTTGCGGAAGCCTGAGCGCTATGCTTACCGGGCCGGGCACGTTGATGATGTAGAGGACAGCCGCCGACAGAAGAGTGAACTTGGCGACGGCCGCGGCCACGACCGCGAGGTAGACGTTGACGATGCGGCCATAGCCGAAGAGCAGGCAAAGGACGGCGTTCCCGGCCATGATGAACGGGATGGCCGGCGCCAGAACCGGGGCTAGCTGTCCGAGAAGGAACGCCGTGACCGGGGTGAGGAGGCCGATCAAGGCTCCACCCCAAGGCCCGAGCAGAACCGCCGCCACCAGGAGTACGGCGTTGATCACCGACCCGGTAATCAACTGGGGGAGATGAAGGCTCTGGGCCACCAGAGCCAGGGCCAACATCAGAGCCGTTTGAGTCAGTAGTCTTTGGTTCCTCTTCATTAGTAGCACTCTCCCTTGACCTCAGTTTCCTCAACTAGATCCCTGTCGGGACCCTCGGCTTCAGGGCTGACTGCCGTGACCTAACTCACGTCGACAAAGGACGTCAACGCACTGCGAACGTGGACCCCATCCAGCGACCCCAGGCGCCCGGTCAGCCCGCCAAGCCGGTCCGTGTCCCCATCGACGATGAGAGCGATGACCGCGACGCCTTTCTCCCGGTATGGAATACCCATGCGGCCGACGATGAGATCGGAGTACTCGCTGAGCGTGCTCTGGACCATCGAAGCCGATAGCTCTCTGTTCTGCACCACGATACCGACGACTCCGATACGCCTGGTCGACCTCGCTTCCCCCACGCTATCCCCCCCTTCGTTCCTGTCTCTGCCGGCGACGGAACTCCCACGCCCCGGGTGGCGGGCCTGGTCAGGGCCCGGACCGCCGCCCGGCGCTAGTCAGCCGCCCTCGACTTGGGCGCACCATAGCGACCTCTGGGGGTGTACAGCGTGTGCAGCAACTCGTGGGATCTCCGCCCCAGTGGCTTGCCGAGGAACTCCTCATAGATGGCCTTGATGCCCGGGTTTTCGTGTGACTTCCGGATAGCCGCCCGTTCGTCCGCAGTGTATATGGCTTCCATTCGCTTCCGGCGTATATCGGTGTTTGTCGGGATGGGCTGCCCGCCGCCCCCAAGGCACCCGCCGGGACAGCACATGATTTCGATGAAGTGCCAGCCGCCTTGCCCAGCCTTCACCGTATCCAGCACCTTCTTCGCGTTACCCAAGGCATGGGCCACCGCCACCCTGACCTTGGTGCCGTCCAGATCGACCTCGGCTTCCTTCACGCCGTCAAGACCACGCACAGCGGTGAAGTTGAGGTTGGGCAGTGTCTTGCCGGTTACGACCTCATAAGCCGTCCGCAAGGCGGCCTCCATGACTCCGCCGGTCGCCCCGAAAATGACGGCCGCGCCCGTAGAGCTGCCCATGGGCGCGTCGTGCTCTTCTTCCGGCAGGGTCTCGAGGACGATACCTGCCTCCCTGAGCATGCGACCCACCTCGCGAGTGGTCAACACCACGTCGACATCCTGATGGCCACTAGCTCTCATCTCCGGCCTGTCGCACTCGAACTTCTTGGCCGTACACGGCATCATCGAAACCGAGAAGATGTCGGCCGGATCGATTCCGGCCTTCTCGGCGTAGTAGGTCTTGACCAGAGCCCCGAACATCTGCTGAGGGGACTTGCAGGTCGACACGTTCGGCAGCAGTTCCGGGTAGAAGTGCTCGATGAACTTAATCCACCCGGGGCTGCAGGAGGTGATCAAGGGCAGCACTCCGCCCTTGGTCAGGCGTTCGATGAGCTCGTGCCCTTCCTCGATGATGGTGAGGTCGGCGGTGAAGTCGGTGTCCATGACCTTGTCGAAGCCGAGGCGTCTGAGGCCGGCCACCATCTTGCCGGTGACGATGCTCCCTGGTTCCATCCCCTGGGTCTCGCCCAGAGCCACCCGCGTGGCGGGGGCCGTCTGGATGACTACATGCTTTGACGGGTCGGCCAGGGCCGCCCAGACTCTCTGCGAATGGTCTTGTTCGTAGAGCGCCCCCACGGGACAGACCAGTACGCACTGGCCGCAGTTGACGCAGATGCTGTCGCCCATTGGCTCCCCGAAGGCTGGGGCTATCACTGTGTCGAACCCTCGGTTGAGAGGCCCGATGGCCTTAACGGCCTGGACCTTCTCGCAGACGCTCACGCATCGCCGGCAAAGGATGCACTTGTTCGGGTCGCGCACGATGCCTTTGGCCGTGCTATCGACCGGGTAGTCGCCGCGCTCGCCGGCAAAGCGATTGTCCCTGATGTTGAAGGACTCAGCCAGGGATTGCAGTTCGCAATTCGTGTTGCGGACGCAAGTCGGGCATTCGGCCGGGTGGTTGGACAGGATAAGCTCCACGACCGTCTTCCTGGCCTTGCGGACCGCGGGCGTGTTGGTTCTGACGGTCATCCCGTCGGCGACCGGGGTGACGCAGGCGGCCTGCAAGGTCTTGGCCCCCTTGACCTCGACCACGCAGACACGGCAGGCTCCGACCTCGTGTATTCCCTCGAGATAGCAAAGGGTGGGAATGTGTATCGCGAGTTTCTCCGCCGCCTTGAGGACAGTCGTCCCAGCGTCGACTTCGCCGGCTACGCCATCGATGGTCACCCTAACCAGAGCCATGTTCTGACCCTCCGTTTCGTGAGGACTCCCTCGCGGGGCTAGTCCTTGACGTCGCAACGGAGGCAGCGGGCCGCCTCCGCCTGGGCCATTGCGGCCGTATACCCCAGTTCGACCTCGGTGAAATCGCGAATCCTCTTCTCGACGGGGACGCATGGCACGGGCTCGCGCCGTATCTCTTGGTCGAGGATGTCCGCGCTCATTCTGCGGGCGACGTCGAACTTGGGTATGAGAAGGCCTTCACCGCCCAGATAGCTGTCAATGGCCGCAGCGGCCCGTTTACCGGCAGCGATAGCCGTGATCACCATGTCCGGCCCGGTTACGCAGTCACCGCCGGCGAACACGCCCTCAAGACTCGTGGAACAGTCTTTCTCCGCTGCAGAAAGCGTGCCGCGTTCAGTCACCGGGAGGCCGCCATTGCCGGCCAGGCCATCGAGCTCCACTTCCTGGCCGACTGCGGCTACGATGAGGTCGGCTTCCAGGACGAACTCCGACCCATCCTTGGGTATCGGGCGCCTGCGGCCGGACCGGTCAAACTCTCCCAGCTCGCAGCGGACGCACTCCAGCCCCGCCGCTTTGCCGCCACGCACGATGATACGCCTGGGGGCGACCCGGGTCTGGATCTCTATTCCCTCACGTGCGGCTTCCTCGATTTCCTCGTCGAGGGCCGGCATCTCGGCTCGGGTCCTCCGGTATAGCATCACGACCTTCTTCGCTCCGAGCCTGAGGCTCGACCGGGCGGCATCGACTGCCGCATTGCCTCCCCCGACCACCAGCACAGTCCTACCCTTGAGGCTCTCACTCTCCCCGAGGTTGACCGAGCGCAAGAAGGTCACCGCGTCACAGACTCCGTCGGTCTCCTCTCCGGGGATGCCGAGCTTCCGGCCCCTGTGGGCTCCGACGCCAATGAACACGGCATCGTGCTTCCTCCGAAGGTCCTCTAGAGTCACGTCCTTCCCGACACGGACATCGGTCTTGAATGTCACTCCGAGCTTCTCGAGACTCTGGATCTCGTGCCGCAACGTCTTCTTCGGTAGGCGGTACTCCGGAATGCCGACGGCGAGCATCCCGCCTACCACGGGCAAGGCCTCGAAGACGGTGACATCATAGCCCGCCCGGGCCAGGTAGCTGGCGCAGGTCAGGCCGGCCGGCCCGGAGCCGACGACCGCGACCGCGGCTTCCTTCTTGTCTAGTGGCTCTGGTAGGGCGAACTCCCCGTTCCCCACAGGGTATTCCGCGACGAAACGCTTCAGAGCCCTGATATTGACGGGGTCGTCCAATTGGCCACGCCGGCATTTCGCTTCGCATGGGTGGGTACAGACGCGGCCGCAGACCATCGGCAAGGGGTTCTCCATCCGGATGACCGCATGAGCCTCTGCGAAACGTCCCTGACGAGTGAGATCGGTGTAAAGGGGCACGTCGATTCCAGCCGGGCACGAGTTCCGGCACGGGGCCAGGAACAACGAGGCGCAGACAGACGCCGGGCACTTCTTGTCCCGTATGTGGGCGTCGTACTCGTCGCGGAAATAGCGGATGGTGGAGAGAACCGGGTTCGGGGCAGTCTGCCCAAGTCCGCACAAAGCCGAGGCCTTGATCTGTTCACCGAGGTCGACGAGGAGCTCGACGTCACCCTCCCGGCCCTCACCGCGTGTGATCCGCTCGAGCACCTCAAGCATGCGCTTGGTCCCGATGCGGCACGGGGCGCACTTACCGCACGACTCGTCCTGGACGAACTCCAAGAAGAACTTGGCCAGGTCCACCATGCAGGTGTCCTCGTCCATGACGATGAGCCCGCCCGAGCCCATGATGGTCCCGAGCTCGGTCAGGGTGTCGTAATCGACTGATGTGTTGAGATACTCGCGCGGTATGCACCCGCCGGACGGGCCGCCGGTCTGGGCTGCCTTGAACTCCTTGCCGTCGGGGACCCCACCTCCGAGGTCGAAGATGATCTCACCCAGACTCATACCCATCGGGACCTCAACCAGACCGGTGTTGCGGATCTTCCCGGCCAGGGCGAAGACCTTGGTGCCCTTAGACTTCGCCGTTCCGATGGACGCGAACCAGTCGCCGCCCTTAAGAATGATAGGCGGGATGTTAGCCCAGGTCTCGACGTTGTTGATGTTGGTGGGGCGTCCCCACAGGCCGGCCTGGGCGGGAAACGGCGGCCGTGGCCTGGGTTCACCTCGACGACCCTCGATGGAGGCCATCAAGGCCGTCTCCTCGCCGCAGACGAAGGCGCCGGCGCCGACGCGTATTTCGAGTTCGAAGTCAAACCCTGTCCCCATGATGTTCTTGCCCAGGAGACCGTACTCGCGGGCCTGACCGAGGGCGTGCGTGAGCCGCTCCACAGCCAGAGGGTACTCTGCGCGGACGTAGACGAAACCATGGTTCGCACCTATGGCGTAGCCGCAGATGGCCATTCCCTCGATGACCGTGTGCGGGTCACCTTCGAGCACGCTGCGGTCCATGAAAGCACCGGGGTCACCCTCGTCCGCATTGCAGACCACGTACTTGGGCTGACCGGGGGCCTCGGCGGCGAACTCCCACTTGAGCCCAGTCAGGAAGCCGGCACCACCGCGTCCACGAAGGCCCGACTTCTTGATCTCAGCGATGACGTCCGCGGGCGCCATCTTGCTCAGGACCTTGCCCAGGGCCGCGTAGCCGTCGCGAGCTATGTACTCGTCGATGGAGAGCGGGTCGATAACACCGGTGTTCCTGAGGGCGATACGCGTCTGGCGGTTGAAGAAGGTGATGTCGCCGTATGTCGGCAGAGGTTCTTCCGCGCCGGGAAGCCTGTAGAGCAGCCGGGTCACGACCCGGCCTTTGAGGAGGTGTTCCTCGGCTATGATCGGCGCGTCTTCAGGCTTGACTTTCCGGTAGAAGACGCCCTCGGGATAGACGACGATGACCGGCCCGAGGTCGCACGGTCCCATGCATCCGGTTTCGACTATGCGGACTTCCTCTTCCAGGTCAAGGTTCCTGACAGCCTGGACCAGCGATTCCTCGACCGCCTTGCAGCCAGAGGACACGCAGCCCGCACCGGCGCAGACCAGAACGTGGGCCCTTTGCATGGCCATAATCTCTCCCCTCCCTGAATCCGAGATCGGTCCGGGGCTACCCCTGGGTCCCGATGACCCATTCCCCTACGATCTGGTCATTGACCACGTGCTGGGCGACAATGCGACGAGCCCGCTCGCTGGTGACGAGCCCGTAGGTGACGCGTGGCTGGCCCGGCTTTGAAACCTCGACGAGAGGCTCCTTGTCACAGAGTCCCACACACCCGGTCTGGGTCACGGCGATCCCGGTCAGGTTCCGCTTCCCCAGCTCGTCGAGAATGGCCGACATGACCTCCCGGGCCCCGGCCGCTATACCGCAGGTACCCATGCCGACCACAATCTTGGTTGTGAGGTCTCCCTTCCTGGCAGCCAGAGCCTCTCTGGTCTTGTCCCTGATCTTGGCCAGATCTTCGAGAGTCTTGACCATGCTGTTCCCTCCCAGATAAGCCTGGTACCCCTAGATTGCGCCTTGTACAGCCAGGCACAATCTAGACCAACAAAGAAGGCGTGGTACTGCACAACTGACTAATGCCCTGCTCGGCGTACTCCCTGACAAAGCAAAACACGAGTGGGTCAGCGAGGCTGACCCCGCTGAGTCTAGACCGCAGTTCTTCGGTCCTGACACTGAACTCACGGCCGTCGCAGGCGTGGTGATAGTCAATGTCGATTGATTTGTTCGCCGCGATAAGACAAGCCAGGGTCGAGGCGATGTCACCCAGGGGAGGACGGTCTATGTGGGAGAGCCCGAGGGTCGCGATGACTCTGGTGCCCTCGCCTTCCGCCGAGAGGACTTCCAGTCTGCCGCCGGTCTGGCGGGCGGTGTCCTTCAGGAGAGAGAGCCCTAAACCCACTCTCCGGGTCGTCCGGCTCGTCACAAAGGGGTCGGTCACTCGCCGGGTCATCTCGGAGTCCATACCGCGGCCGTTGTCGCTCACGGTGATGGTCAACAGGTCCCGACCGGAGTCCACGTCGACGCCGATGGAAACCTTGGTTGCCCCTGCTTCCACGGAGTTCTGGACTATGTCCATGATGTGGAGCGAGATCTCCTTCACCCCTCCGCCCTCCCTCGCTAGAGGCCCGTGCTTGCCCCGGATACGTTTAACGCCTTGCCTCCGCAGCCGCGAGGCGGACCGGCCCGGCCAGCCTCAGCTGTTGTCCCGGTAGCGCTTCAGTACCCCTGGGATGCGGTCCGGCTTGAGCCTGGCATGGACGTCGTCGTTTATCATGACGACAGGTCCCAAGCCGCAGGCGCCGAGGCACCTAACCACATCCAGAGAGAACAACCCGTCTGAAGTCGTGTCCCCGGGGGCTATCCCGAGCTCGGCTTCCAGCCGCTCCAGAACACGAGGTGCGCCCCTGACGTAACAGGCGGTTCCCTTGCAGGCCGCTATCCGGTAGCGGCCCTTCGGCTTCATGGAGAACAGGGCGTAGAAACTCACCACGCCATGAACGTCCGCCACGGGAACCCCGAGTCTCTCGGCCACTCTGACGATGACCGGCTCGGGCAGATAGCCGACGTATTCCTGGACTTCGTGAAGTATGTTGAGAAGCGAGCTTGGGCTCCAGTCGTACCTCGAGATGACGCGGTCTATCTCGTCGGCCACGTCGACCGAGAGAGGCTGTCCGGGAAGCATTCTAGGACCGCTTGGCACGTCGGACTTGGCTAGAGCCATATCTCTCTCACCTCCGTTCTAGTGGACTGGCTCAACGTTTCGACCACCGCGACCGGCGATAGCTGCGGCGAACTCCCCTAGAATGGGCCGGGCTAGGAGCAACCTGGTCCTGGCCGGCCCCAGGTCGGTCAGCCGGTGCGCGTCGGACGAAACCACAATTCCGCGTCCCTCAAGCGAGGGAAACCTCCTCTTCACTTCCCCCAGCGGCGTTCCTGCGGATACCTCTACGAGGTCGAAGTCCCCCGGCGGAGGCAGGAAACCCAGGTTGGAGACGTAGCTGTAGGCAGGTCGGTCGATGTGGGCTGGATAGCAGATGAGCCCCATGCGCTCTGCCTGCGTCCGCACTTCGTCCACGGACAGGTCGACCGAGTTCAGAAGCTGCCTGGGGAAGACCCCGGTGACCCTGCCTTCCTTGTCAAAGAGCAACTGCTCGCCGAATAGCTCCGGCCGGTTTGGGATGTCCGGGAGACGACTAGTGATCAAGGCCTCCCACTTCAGGACTGCCTCGAGGTTGTCACCCAGAACTACCAGATGCACTTCTTCCTTGGTCTGGACCTCCATCCCCGGCCAGACCGTCACGGCGGTGCCCCGGGCGCACTCCATCACCGCCCTGACATTGCCGGCCGTGTTGTGGTCGGTCACCGCCACAAGGTCTATGCCGTAGTCTAGGCACAGCCCGACTATGTTGAGCGGGTTCATCTCCGTCTCCGCGCACGGCGATAGGGCCGTGTGCACATGCAGGTCCGCGGAGAAGACCCGGGGGCCTCGGGGCACTCCTTTCACCAGGCTGCCTATAGCAGGGCCGCCAATCGTCCGGCAACCCCGAACGCGGTCATGGACGTGCGAAGGATGGGAATACCTTCCCTGTCCGCACGGTCGAGCGTATCCTTCTCGGGTTCGACGTTTCCACACACGATGACCCCGCTTATTTCCGTGAGAACGGCGACGGCCACGATGTTCTGGTGTCCCTGGATGGTAATCCAAACGTCCTTGGGCTTGGCTCGGGCCATAACGTCGCTCAGGAGGTCACCGCAGTAGCCGCCTAGAACCTCACGAGACAGCTGCGCCTCTCCCGCGGCTACCTGAAGACCGAGGGCCTCGACCACGTCACTCACTTTCACCGTTATCACTCCCCACGGCCTTTACTTAGGCATCGTCGTCCGGTTCAACGGTTGCCCGAGGCCGCTCCATCGAAGGCGGCACCTTCTCGGCCAACTCCTTCATCTCTGCGGCCAGGTCCCTAACGCGTTCACGTAGCTTGAAGACGCAGTCGGTCTCAAATGCCAGCCCCCTGGCAATGTCCTCGGCGAGTGCCCGGCAGCTGGGAGACCCGCAGGACCCGCAATCAAGATTGGGGAGGCTTTCGACGGTCTTCTCGAGGAGCTCGACTTTCGCCATGGCCATTGTGACGTCCTCATCAAGACTCATTACCGGACGGGGCGGAATCCTCTTGACCATGCTCAATGTCCCCTCGTCATACAGGGCCTGCATCCCGGCCTCCGCGACGGGGAGGGGCCGGTCAGCGACCATATGGGCCATGGCTTTGATGTTGGCCCGGGCGACGAACGGGTTTTCGGGAACCAGCGGACCGCCTATGCAACCTCCGACACATGCCTGAGCTTCCAGGTAGTCGACATCACTTAGCCGGCCCTTCTCCACCTCGTGGAGGACAGCGATGACGTTATGAACACCATCGACCGCGAGTAGCTCCCCGTAGCCGACCTCAGCGTTCTCTCCGCCCGACCTTCCCCAGAGAATGCCCGACGACGACGCCCGCTGCAGGCCGAGGCCGGAGGGCGCGTCCTTCAGCTTCTTGACTACAAGGCCGTAGATCTGGGACATCGAGAACACGCCGTCGATCGCGGACTTGTCGCGGCCGACTGGTTGCTTGACGGCGGTCACCTTGGCCGCGCACGGAGAGATGAAGAAGACCCCCACACGCGCGGGGTCGAGCCCTGTCTTTTTGACGGCTTCTCTCTTGGCGAGGACCCCGGCCACTTCCATGGGCGTGTCAATCGGGACTACCAGATTGAGAAGAGCCGGGAACCGCACCTGGATGAGGCGGACTATCGCGGGGCAAGCCGAGGAGATGAGGGGTTTCTTGAAGTCCCTGGTCATGAGGTATCGGCGGACGGCGTACGAAACCACGCTCGCGGCTACGGCCACTTCGTAAACGTCGTCGAAACCCGCAGTCAGCAGGGCGGCCAGGACCTTCTCGGGCATCGAGGTTCGGCGGAACTGCCCAAGGAAGGCCGGAGCTGGAAGGGCCACCGTGAAGTCGAATCCGCAGAGTCGATCGAGCGAATCGGTCAACGCGCTCTTGGCATGGTTCGGACAGGCCCGGATGCACTCTCCGCAATCGATGCAGCGTTCCTCGAAAATGCGGGCTTTGCCCTCGCGAACGCGGATAGCCTCCGTCGGGCACCGCTTGATGCAGTTGGTGCACCCACGGCACTTCTCGTGGTCCAGGGTAACGGAGTGAAAGTAGCGAGTCATCCGCGGCTCCCTTGAGAACAGTCTGAGACGGCCCGGCTTCCGTCGCCACACGCCCCGACCCTGATGACGGCCGTCACCCGGGTTCCCTTGCCGACTTCCGTTTCGATACGCATTTCATCTGAGTGCTTCGTGATGTTGGGTAAACCCATACCCGCCCCGAAACCCATCTCGCGGACCTCGGCCGACGCGGTCGAGTAACCTTCCGTCATGGCCAGGGCGATGTCCGGTATGCCGGGCCCCTCATCATCGGCCACTATTACAACCTGGTCTGGAGTTATCTCCGCCGACAGGACGCCCCGGCGGGCGTGGATGACGATGTTCATCTCCGCCTCATAGATCACGACGGCGGCTCGCCGGATAATGCTCCAGTCGAGTCCTACCTGTTCTAGGGCCCTCTTGATGCGCCCCGCTGCCTCCCCTGAGGCTCTGAAGTTCTGACCTTCCACTTGGAAGGAAAGCGTGAGGACGCGAGCGGTCGGTTCTGACGCCAACCGGCACAAACCTCCCTCAGGGGAGATCTGCTCTGGGCGTTTGTGCCCCGCTACTCTTATCACTACCTCAGAAACGCCCCGGCCAGGTGCGGTTGCGCGCCATAGTGCGGAGGTTCGGAAGGCCGGGTCGCCTAGAGTCAGCTTGCTGCAACTCGATTGTAACACGTGGGCACACGGGGCTTGGCATTGTCAGAAAAGGGAATCCGGAGGGATGCCAGTAGACGCATGATTTCGAACGGGAGTCAGGCGGCGCTGGCAGCCACCAACTGGCGAGCGGCGACTGGCCGGGGTGTCGCTCTCAATCCTGAATCGGCCTCATCAACGGGAACAGAATCACATCCCGGATCGAAGGGGAGTCCGTCAGGAGCATAATAAGCCTGTCTATCCCTATCCCCAGCCCGCCCGTGGGAGGCATACCGTGCTCTAAAGCTGCGAGGTAATCCTCATCCATCGCGTGTGCTTCCTCATTACCCTTCGCACGTTCGGCCGCCTGCTGAAGGAAGCGCTCGCGCTGGTCATCGGGGTCGTTCAGTTCGGAAAACGCGTTGGCGACCTCACGACCGAGGATGAAAGCCTCGAACCTCTCCACGAAGCCTGGCTCGCCGGCCTTGCGTTTGGCCAGGGGCGATATCTCGACAGGGTAGTCTATGAGGAAGACGGGGTCAACCAGCTTGGGTTCGACGAACTCTCCAACCAGTTCGTCAAGAACCATGCCCCGGGTGGCGTTGTCCGGGACATCGATGCCCCTGCCTCGAGCAATGCGCCTGGCCTGCGAATCGTTGCCGAGCTCCTCGAGGGTGAGGCCGGCGTGCTGACCGAGAGCGTCAACCATGCGAACGCGAGGCCAGGGAGGTGTAAGGTCTACACTTACTCCCTGGTAGGTGAGCCTAGCGTCCCCGGTCACGCGCTCGGCCACGTAGCTGACCAGGCGCTCAGTCAGGTCCATCATGTCCCCGTAGTCGGCGTAGGCCTGGTAGACCTCAAGTAACGTGTATTCCGGGTTGTGCTTGGTGGATATTCCTTCGTTCCGGAAGACTCGCCCGAGTTCAAAGACCTTTTCGAACCCGCCCACGACTAACCGCTTGAGATGGAGTTCCGTGGCTATGCGAAGGAACACCGGCATATCGAGCGCATTGTGGTGCGAAACGAAGGGCCGAGCGTTGGCCCCACCGGCGACAGGGCTGAAGACGGGCGTCTCGACCTCCACGAACCCCTCGCCGTGGAGGAAATCACGGACCGCTCTGACGGCCTCGCTTCTCGCCTCGAACACCTTCCTGACCTCGGGGCTGGCGATAAGGTCCAGGTAGCGCTGGCGGTAGCGACTATCGACGTCTCGGAGACCGTGCCACTTCTCGGGGAGCGGTCTCAGAGCTTTGGCCAGGACCTCGAGTTCGTGAGCCTCAACGGTGTCCTCCTGCGTCCTGGTGCGGAAGAGGCTGCCCTTCACGCCGACTACGTCGCCTAGGTCCAGGAGCTGAAAGACCTCCCAGCCTTCCGGTGTGACCCGGCCCTTCTTTACGTAGACCTGAATCCTGCCGCTCTGGTCGGCCAGGTCAAAGAAGGCGGCCTTACCATGGCTGCGTATCGCGACTACGCGTCCCGCGATGGATATCTCGGGTCCCGCGAGGGCCGAACCGGTGTCTCCCAGGCCTGCCGCGCCGGCGTCACTGGCTCGCGCCCGTAGCTCGTCATGGGCCCCCGAGCAAGTGTGGGTACGCTCAAACCGGCGACCGAACGGGTCGATCCCCATCTGTCGGAGCTTGTCCAGTTTCTCCCGGCGGGACCTCATGACATCGTGTTCCACAGATAATGGACTCCTCTTCGGGTCGTCTTGCCTCCGGGGACGTGGCCGGATCATGCCGGCGGGCGGGCACCGGGCCTCGCCTACCGGCTGACCTCGATGATCTTGTACTTGACGACGCCGGCAGGAACCTGTACCTCGACGGTCTGACCGGCCCGGGTTCCGAGGAGAGCGCGCCCGACAGGCGACTCATCGGAAATCCGATTCTCGGCCGGGTCTGATTCGGTGGACCCGACAATGGTGTATTCAGCAATCTCTCCGCTCTCGAGGTTCTGCACCTTGAGCTTGGACCATAGCCCGACCACGTCGGGATCCAGGCTCACATCATCCACGAGTTTGGCGTTGCGGAGAACCTTCTCGAGCTGAAGGATCTCACCCTCGATGAAGGCCTGCTCGTTCTTCGCGTCCTCGTACTCCGAGTTCTCGTTTATGTCGCCGAACTGGCGGGCCTTACGGATCCGTTCGGCTACGTCCCGGCGCCTCACGGTGCGGAGGTGCTCCAGCTTTTCCTCGAGCTTACGGAGACCTTCCGCAGAAAGAATGACTTCCTTGTCGGCCATTCCGGTCTCTCCTTAAGTCGGGGTTAGTCGTCCACGGCCCGCAGAGGGCACCCTGCGGGTTCCGGCTTGTAGTGAGGGACAGACTACACGCGGCCATACTCCTTGACAAGGCCCCATAGTGATAACGCACGGCGAGGAAGTGACTCCGTCGCCGTCCGTGAGAAGAATGATATGCATTTGAACTTCTTCTATTCCGGCACCGGCCTCCTGCCGTCCGGGGACGCGGTCCTTGCTACGACTCCCGACCGTGCCACGGGGCTGGCGTCAACTGGCTGAAAAGGTCAAAGAGATTATATTGACGGCCTTCCTCTGTGTCAAGGAAGCCGACGCCTGCCGGATAAAGCCCCAGCTCCGCGGCTCCAAGCCTCAAGGAAGTCATGAGCTCGGCGCTTGGCTGCCGCCTGGGATGGGGCATCCTGAACCGGAGCGACCGGCCCGTGACCGTGGCGACCACGCCCTCGGCCAAGGGCGCCGACACTAGTCCCCTGGGCAGGCCAGGTTCGACCACCCCGGACCAACCGGACCCTCCGGCGAAATAGGACGCGGTCAGGTAGAGCGGTCCGTGGCCAGGCCCAGGAGCCCACGGAGGAGGGCCGTTTCGTATCCCGATGGGGCCATGCCGGCCGCTCGCGGCCCTAGGGCGGGTCCGCTCGGCCAGCGGCCCGGTCAATCTCAGGACTGCCTGATGCACCCTACAGCCGCCGGCCTCACTGATCTCGCTCGAATGACCAAGGTAGGTACGGACGTCGGCTACGACCAGTGGGCCCGAGCGCGAGGAACCCGCGTCAGGGAGGACGCGCGGCGGCGAGCCGGTTCCGGCCGGACCGGCGAGGACGGCCGGGCGGGCCAGGACAGCAAGGTCGACAGAGGAGAGACAGGTCTTGACGGAGCGGTAGACCTCAAGGGCCGCACCCGTCGTGGCCACAATCCGGGCGGCCAGGGGCATCATGGACCTCGAGTCGAGGCCCTGGACGCCGATACGCCCGACGCGGTCGGCAAGGTACCTTATGATGGCCTCCACCGAGCCACCGTCTCGTGAAGAGCCAAGCACGCCGACGCGGGCACGATGGGCGTCCACGCCACGCCACTTCAGAAGGACAAGAGAGCTGTCGAGCAGCGCCGCGGCTCCGAGAGCCATCCCGGCCATCACAGGTCTGCCGGTTTGGTAGGTCAGGGCTCCGGCGAGACGCAGGTTGCCCGCAAGCCCCCCGCCCAGAGCGATGACCCGGACGCCGCTCCGCACCGCCGCCCGCGCGCGGGCCGTGAAACGTGGCCTGTCCGGAACACCCAAAACCAGCACCAGACCTCGCGTCGCCGCGTCCGGCCGGCCGGGGGGCCGGTACTCCACAGACCCCCACGTCGCGTGCAGCCGCCAGTGAACCGAGTCCCATAAGTTCTCCAGTCCCCTGAACGGACCCCATGGGCGTGGGCGCCGCACGGCATCGGTGAGGAGGACGAATTCGACCGGGGGTCTCGACACGGCCTCTCCTCCCAGAGCCCGTCGCGGGCACAGGCTCTGGAAGAACCACTATGCCGGACGGAGGCCGAGGTTGCCCGCCTGGAAGGCCTAGCGGGATGTTGTCAGCCGGATTCCCGTTTCCTGAGCCGCGCGAGTAGCTCGGAGAGCTCGTCGGGGTCGAAGTAGGCTTCACGCCCCTCCACCTGAGATAGGTGCAGGACCAAGGACCTCCGGTGGAGGAGGGCGTCGATGACCTGGGCGGGCCGGTTGTGCCCCAGAATGATGACTACGTCGTGGCCCGTCACCCGTTCAAGCAGAGTGGCCGCCTCGCTGAAGAGCTCGAAGCCGCTCTTACCCTGGAGGAAGGACCACCTTTCGTCTTCGCTCAGGATAAAAGTGAAATCCACACCTTCTCGCGCGGTCACGGCAAGGATCTCGTCCTTGTTGGCCACGGGCAGTCCCACGACGGCCACGCTCGCCCCCTTACGGACTTCTCCCAGGGTCTCGAGCCGCGAGATGAAGCTGCGGTCGGTACCGATGCGGAGAGCGGTATCCTGCTGTGAAAGGCCCGCCTGGCGAAGGGCTAGGATTTCGTCGATGAGGCTGATGAGCCGTTCCCGGCTGAGGAGCTTGTCACCTATACGTCTGAAGTCGGGCAAGACGGGCCGTCCTTCCGTGTGGAGTCGACGTGACCCCCTGGATGTTCGAGATGGTCAAGATAGTCCTCGAGTATGGAGGCCATCTCCGAGGCCTTTGACACCCTCATCAGGCGTGACCGGACACCTGCGGCCCGTGGCAATCCCCTTATGTACCATGAGCCGTGCCGCCTCATTTCGAGGACGGCTCCGCGCTCCCCTTTGTCCCTGACGAGCGCGTCAAGGTGCTCAATGGCCGCGCGGACCCGCTCCGCGGCCGACGGCGGCGGGCCCGGGTCTCCCGTTCTGGCCAATGACAGGGCTCTTGAGAATATCCAGGGGTTGCCCAGGGCGCCCCGGCCCACCATCACCGCGTGGACGCCTGTCCTAGCGAGCATGCTGACCGCGTCGCCCGGCTCTAAGACATCACCATTACCGACCACTGGAACCCGTTCCGGGCCGCGCGACAGGGTCTCCGCCACGCCGGCTATGCCCTCCCAGTCGGCCGGGGTCGAGTAGGTTTCTGTCCTCAACCGCCCGTGCACGGACACGAAAGATGCCCCCGCGGAGGCCACCGCGCGGGCTACGTCCAGGGACGACGGACTGTCGAACCCCAGGCGGATCTTGCAGCTGACGCGGGCTCGGCCGGCCACGGCCTTGTGGACCCGCTCTATTATTCGCCCGCAGAGTGAGGGATCCCGGAGTAGGGCGGCACCTTCGCCGTTCTTGACCACCTTCGGCACCGGACACCCCATGTTGATGTCGACCAGCGCCGCGCCCCACTCCTCGACGACCAGGACGGCGGCCCTGGCCAGGGTATCGGGGTCCTTGCCGAGGAGTTGGACGGCGTACGGGTCCTCACCCGGGTAGGGCGCGGCTAGAACCCACGTCTTAGCGTTGGCCCAGAGGAGAGCGTTATCGCTGATCATCTCGGAGAAGGCCAGGCCGCACCCCGCCCGCTTGGCCAGCCACCGGAACGTCCGGTCGGTGACACCGGCCATCGGAGCCAGGATCAGGCGATTGGGGAGTTGGAGCCCCCCGAGGGCCACGGGGTCGGCAAGAGTACGTCCGTCATTCCGGGCGTCCGGGTCCGGAGGCGCGGGAGCGTAGGGCGACGCGGGTGCATCTGACGGCGCCTGCGGCCCGGGCGGAGGCAAAGAAGACCGGTGGGTCACGGCCGGTTCACACCTAGTGGACTTGCGGGCCGTTCGATTCTTCTGACACGGCGGCGGCGTCGAGAACTTTCTCGAGGGCGAATATGGGGCACCCGCTCCTGACGGCAAGGGCGATGGCATCACTTGGGCGGGAGTCTATCTCAATGAGGCGACCCGGAGCCTCCAAAGTTATTTGGGCGTAGAAAGTCCCCGTCCCGTCACCGGCCTCTTTGAGGTCGTCAATGAGCACGCGGGTGATCTTGGCGTCGAGGTTGTCAAGGACGGTCTTGAGGAGGTCGTGGGTGAGAGGGCGCGGTGGCTGAACGTTTTCGATTGCCAGGGCAATGGCGTTGGCCTCGAACGGTCCGATGCTGATCGGCAGGTACCGGCGCCCCTCGTCGTCCTTGAGGAGAACGATGGCCTGGCCGTGCTCGGGGTCTAGCCCGATCTTGTCGACGCGAAGAGAAATCACGCGGACGGCCCTCCTCGGCCGGAAAGGGGTGTCTAGAGCATAACATAGTCCTGTTCGCTCGTTCAATTAACGGACGGCCGGGCGGCTAGACGAGGAACTCACCCGGAGGAGTGGCTTCGGCTCGCTAGAACTTATTGGCACAAATGAAGCCCGGGAGGATGAGAAGGTGACCACCCCAAGCCGGATGAGAGCCCTGGTCAAGACCGCCCCGGGAGCCGGGGCCGAACTCCAGGTAGTTCCAGTCCCCCGGCCCGGGCCGGGGGAAGTGCTTGTGAAGGTAGCGGTCGCCTCAATCTGCGGAACCGACGTGCACATATACGAGTGGAACGCGTGGGCCGCCGGCCGCATGAGGACTCCTATCGTGTTCGGGCACGAGTTCGCCGGTCACGTCGTGGCGCTGGGTACGGGGGCGTCCGGGGTGGAAGTCGGCGACTACGTCTCGGCCGAATCTCACGTCATCTGCGGCCGGTGCTACCAGTGCCGCACCGGGCAGTCCCACATCTGCCGCTCGTGTTCGATACTCGGGGTCGACCGGCAGGGTTGCTTCGCGGACTATGTCGTGGTGCCCGCCGCGAACGTATGGCATAACCCGCCGGAACTCGCTCCGGAGGTGGCTTCGATCCAGGAGCCGTTCGGCAACGCGGTGGACACGGTCTTTGCGGACGGCGTGCCGGGCAAGTCTTTCCTCGTGCTCGGCTGCGGGCCGATTGGATTGATGGCCGTGGCTCTTCTACGCGCGTCCGGAGCGACCCCCATCATCGCCGCGGACCTCTCCGATTACCGCCTCGCCATGGCCATGAACCTCGGTGCCGACCACGTCATCGACGCCAAGTCGGCCGACACGGTTTCCCGAACGCTCGAGTTGACCGGAGGCGAAGGGGTCGACGCCGTTCTCGAGATGTCCGGGGCCAGGACCGCCATCACCCAGGCTCTGAAGGCCGCCCGTAACGGCGGGCGGGTCACGATGCTCGGACTACCCGCGGGACCGGTCGCATTGGACCTGGCTGAGGACTTCGTGTTCAAGGGGCTCACGCTGCAGGGTATCACCGGACGGCACATCTTCGAGACCTGGTACACGGCCAAGGCCTTTCTAGCTTCGGGCCGGGTGGACCTGAGGCCGGTGATAACTCACTCCTACCCCATCGAGGTCTTCAGGGAGGCCTTCGAATTGGCCATCACCGGCAAGTGCGGGAAGATAGTGCTCACACTCTAGCCTCGTGGGCTCCGCCCGGGGCGGCGGCAACCGCCGGCTACCAGGCCGTGTAACCGCCGTCCACGAAGAGGTTCTCCCCGGTGACGAAGGTGGACGCCCGGCTCGCCAGAAACACCGTGGCCCCGACGATCTCCTCCGGACAACCAAACCGCCCCAGAGCATGCCTCTTCTCGAGCAGTTCGGCCAGGACCGGCATCTCCTGGATGGCTTTCGTCATGTCGGTGACAATGAACCCCGGTCCAATCGAGTTGACCAGGATGTTGTACTTGGCCCACTCGCAGGCGAGGGCCCTGGTGAGGTTCACCACCGCGCCCTTGGACGCGTGATAGACACTCGCGCCGAGTTCGCTGCCGACTATGCCGAAGATGCTGGCGATGTTGATTATGCGGCCGCCCTCTCCCTGGTCGATCATTACCTTGGCCGCCGCCTGGCTCATGAAGAAGAGCCCTTTCAGGTTCACGCCGATGATGGCGTCCCACTCGGCCGAGGTGACCTTCTCGGCGGGCTCCTGCGCCCCTATGCCGGCGTTGTTGACCAGAATGTCGAGGCGCCCGAACTCGGCCCGAGTCCGCTCGGCCGCGCGGGCGGTCTCGGCTATGTCGGCCACGTCGGCCTGGATGAACAGCGACCTCGTGCCTTTCTCCCTGACCCTGGCCGCGGCGTCCTCCCCGGTGACTCTGTCCCGAGCCAGGACGACCACATCGGCTCCGAACGTCGCCAGCCCCAAGCATATCGCCCGGCCTATCCCCCGGCTGCCCCCGGTAACGATGGCGACCTTGCCGGTGAGGTCGAAGAGGTCACGGCTGATTCTGAACTGCTCCTGCCTGCAAAAGCCCTGGTCCACGTTGGGCACAACCATACCCCCATGTGGCCGCGCTCCCGGACGAAGCACGACCATGATGGGGCTAGGTTACCCTGACGGCATAGTGATTGTTTCAGAACCGGCCAGGCCTTGGGTCCCGCGGCGGGCCGCTCGGCGGCAGACCCACGCGGAGAAGCCGGCGCCGAACAGGCAGATGGAGGCTCCGCACAGGAAGGTGACCATCGGGCCGGCGGCCTTCCATAGGAGGCCTCCACTGACCGGCACGAGGACTCCGGTGATGTGTCCCACGGTGCTCCCGCTAGCCAGGGCCGAACCGAGTTCCGGCCCCTTGGCGACCGTGTAGGCGTAGAGGGTGATGACGAGCTCGAAGGTCAAGACGCTGTCAAGCACGTACAGGGCATAGAGCAGCCCCAGACTCCGGGCGAAAGCGTAACCCACGAAGACCAGGGAAACGAGACCGAAACACCACGTCAGGACCCGGGCGGGACCGAGCCGGTCGGCCAGCCGGCCGATTACCGGCCGCGTCACTATGGACGCCGCCCCCGAAATGCCCAGGAGCAAAGCGATCGTTGAAGCTTTGACCCCGTGCACGTCCACCAGGTTGAAGAGGGCGAAGACGAGAAAAAAGTGGCGCCTGGCCCCCTGCAAGAGGGTCATGACGTAGTAGGTGAGGTAGTCGGGTCTCAGGTTCACAAGGCGTCGGCCAACCGACAGCCTGGGTGGTCCCGGCAAACACAGGAAGACGACGGCTCCGGCGAACATGCTCGCCGCGGCGGCGACGAACAACCCGGAGAACCCGACGCGGGTGACAAACAGAGCGGCCGCCGCCATGGCAAGCAGGGCGGCGGCGGCTCCAACGCTGTCCATCACCCCTAGCCATCGGCCCCTCTGTCCTTCTCCGGCGTGGTGGAGGACGAGGGTGCTTTGAGCCGGGAAGAGCGCGTGGAAGCCGGTGGAGAAGAGCACGGTGATGACCACAAGGTCGAGAACGCCGCCGGCCAACGGGTAGAGCGCTAAGCCCACGCCCATAAGGATGCAGCACAAACCCGACACCAGTGACGGGGCGAGTCCCGCCACCAGGGCCACGAGCAGGACGGTAAGGAGACCGGGCACTTCGCGGAGGCTCTCGATGACTCCCAGCTGGTCGGCTCGGACGCCGTAGACCTCGACGACGAAGTTGTTATAGATAGACCGGTAAATGCCAAACCCGACCTGCCACGAGAGAGCGGCCATCGACAGGAAAAGAAGCATCGACCGGGCCGGGCGGCGGCCCCCGTCGATGCCTTCGTGACGCGCGGAGGTCACGGTGACGGCCGGCACGGAACCTGCGGCCGGGCCGTCGGTTCCGGCCGAGCGATGCCTGGTCATAAGGCCGGAGTATTTCGTTACCCGAAAGCTTGCTCCTCCAGCACTAATCCCTGTTTCTCAGGTAGACCAGTCGGAGGCCGTCCAGGGTCAAGAAGGGGTCGACCACCTCCAGAGTGGACGTCTCCTTGCTGATGAGCTCGGCGAACCCGCCCGTGGCCACTGTCCTGCATTGACCGCCGAGTTCGCGCCGCATCCGGCGCACGAGTTCGTCGACCTGGCCGGCGAACCCGAAGATGATGCCTGACTGCATGCTGGCCACGGTAGTCCGCCCGATGACCGATTTCGGGCGCGCGAGTTCGATGCGTGACAGTTTGGCGGCGTGCTCGAAGAGGGCTTCAGTGGAGATGCCGATACCCGGAGCGATGGCCCCCCCTAGGTAAGCCCCCTCGGCCGAGATGGCGTCAAAGGTCGTGGCGGTGCCGAAGTCCACCACGATTATGGGCCCGCCATACTTGGCATAGGCCGCCACGCCATTGACTATGCGGTCTGCCCCGACTTCTTTGGGGTCCTCGTACAGGATGTTCATGCCCGTCTTGATTCCAGGGCCGACCACGAGCGGAGTCCCCTTTAGGTATTTCTCGGCCATCCTCTCCAAGACGGGAGTCAGCGGCGGCACGACGGACGAGATGGCTACGGCCCGGACCTGTCGTAGGTCCAGCCCGTCGTAGCTGAAGAGCCCATCGAACAGGAGGCCGTATTCGTCGGCCGTCCGCTCGGGGTCGGTGCTCAGACGCCAGTGGTAGAGTAGCTGGTCGGACCCGTCACGGTAGACTCCGGTGACGATGTTGGTGTTGCCGATATCAATTACCAGAAGCATGAGAGTGTGAGCCCCTTACCTGCGGTCCAGTGAGGCCCGGACACCGCGGTAAAGTAAGGTCACCACGAGGACCGCCAGGATGAGCTCAGGCAGCCCGTGGGTGAGTCCGACGAAGAAGGCCATGCCCGGCGTGAAGGCCTTGAACCTGATGACAATGAGCCCAAGAACCAGCACGGTGTTGGTGAGGGTCCCGACGATAGCGCCCATCGCCGGAGGCGCGTTCTTTCCGCGAAGGAGGACCCAGGCCGCCCAGGCGGCCAGAAGGCCGAGGACCGTGGTCGTAGCGACCCAGAGACCGGCCTGCGAGGTCAGAGGGTGGAACAGGCGGCCGAAGACGCCAGGGACGTAGCCCTCCTGGCCCCAGTTGGCGTTGAGGAACGCCCCGGCCTCATATATGGTTCTGGCGACGGCGAACCCGACCACGCCGGTGACGATCGCCCTGGCGTGGGGCTGTTTGACCATTCGGTAGGCGTAGTAGGCGCAAACGCCGATCAGGATGCGTGGTCCGAACGCGATGATCGGGTCCTTGAAGAAAGGTAACGTCGCGTTGAGGAAACTGAATAGGCCGAAGATGGCCCCCACGAACCCCCCGACGATGGGCCCCTCGATGATGCCGGCCAGAATCACAGGAATGTGGAGAATAGTGGCGTGACCGGCAGGCGAGAACGGCAGCGGTATCAGACCCAATCCCGGGACGGCGGCCATGACGGCCGTTAGTGCTCCCAGGAGCCCTGAAATCACGAGTTGGCGCGTCGTGAGGAAAGGCTTTCCCGGAGTAGCTGGTTTCGACCACGTAGATGCGTGCATCTCGGTATGACCTCCGTTCCGGCTCTCGAGGATGCCGGACAGATTCGGTGAGCCCCGCGGTCTCACTCCTTTCCACCGGACCCGGCCCTGGGCCTGGGACGGGCCACTCGTTCGGTCGCGGAGTCTCGAGCCGAAGCTTCGAGCCCCGGACCACGTTCGACACAATATGGTATTGCCTGCCCGCAGGCACTTTCCTTCATTCCGTTAAGGAAACGGACCCGCCGGTGGCGGGTCCGTCCGTCTCCGCATGGCGGAGTCCGGGTCGCCTCAGGTCTGCCAGTATCCGGCCGTGTCCAGGAGAACGGTCAGATTAGGGCTGAGTTCCGGACGCCAGCGGTAGAGGAGTCTCCGCGCGCGGAAGGCCCCGTCGCCGGACAGTTCATTGCCTATGGCTACCTGCACGAGGGGTTCGGCAGCCCGAACTCCCCAGCGAGCCAGCCTGTCCTCGGTGAGTTCACGAGCCTGCGCGTCAGGGTGGCCAAGCTGCCTGACTACGAGCTGTAGCGCCCGTTCGTCTTCGCACTGCAGCAAGGCGTCGAGATACTCACGAGCGATGTCTCCGAAACGGCTACGGGTCCTGGCCTGGTATGCGGCCTGCGCTTGCCGGTCCCCCCCCAAGGCCCGCGCCAGGAGGCGGCGAGCGAACTCCCGAGACGACGCCTGGAAGTAGAAGGCGGCAAGGATACCGATGACGATGCTGACGGCTGCGGCCGACCAGAACTGTTCGGGCCTGATAAAAAGCACGATGCCGACCCAGACGACCAGTAGCGACAGGTAGAGACGGTGTGGTCTATTCAGCACCGGGGACGCCTCCTTCCATTGGTTAGTCGACGTCGCCAGGGACCGACCTTCGAACACCCCCTGCGACGAGCCCGGGGGAGGGCGTTCGTCGGTCGTGTCCCGGTGGAGCCGTTCCCGGGCGCCCCTTGGTCCGCGCAACCGCGGGGCGACGGACTCCCCTGGGACTTGGGTCCCGGCGAGGCCACGGGCTTCCGGGGGCACCGCGGCTCTCGTCAGGCCGTACTACGCGGCAGACCTGTCCTTTGTTTCTAAGGAGCCGGACCGGGAGAGGCTCAGTTCAGCCCCAGACCTACTTCGGCACTGTGAAGGGCCCGGACCCCGCCGTCGAGGCCGAGAACCGACAGCCGGCCGTCGGAGAGCAGCCGCCCGGTGAGGACCACTTCGGCCAAACCCTCCCCGCGGCCACGCGTCACGACGCAGGGTCGGCCGAAGTGCGCCGACACAGAGGGCCACAGGCTGACGAAAGGTCCCGGGCCCGCGGCTCTCAGGACGAGGTAGGACCGCTCCACGTGAGCGAGGACTGCGGACAAGACGTCTTCGGGATCCGGAAGAGCGGGGGACGGCAGGTCGCCGGCCGGGGCGGCAAACGCGGCGGTCAGCTCGGCCGCCACTCCCGTGACGCCGTGGCGGGCGTCCGGAAGGTCCGGAACAGTCCAGTTGATACCTATACCGGCCACGGCCACGGTAAGGCGCCCCCCGGACGACCGGCCCTCGACGATGACACCCGCGAGCTTCTTGCCCCGAGAAAAGACGTCGTTGGGCCACTTGAGGCCCGCCGGGACTCCGAGCCGGCGTAAGCCGAGCACCGTGCCGAACCCGACGGCGACAGGCAACATGGCCGAAGCCGGGTACGCAAGACCCGGTCTCAAGAGGACGGAGAACCAGAGGCCGCCCCCGGGCGTGGACAACCATGCGCGTCCGGTCCTCCCCCGGCCCTTTGTTTGGGCCTTCGCCAGAACGACGGTTCCTTCGGGGGCGCCGGCGGCGGCCAGTTCAAGAGCGACATCTTGGGTGGACGGCACTTCGTCGAAGACGTGCACCCGGCACCCCAAGATACCGGAGCTCGCCTCAGTTCGGCTTGAACCCCAGGGCCTCAAGGCCATCGAGAGCCTCCTGGCGTAGGGCACGAGCCTCCTCGGACCGGCCTTCAGCCTCGAGCAGGCGCGCCCTGAGTTCCTTCACCTGAGCCAGTTGGTATCGGACGGGACCTCTCACGGGGCTGCCGGAGTAGTCGATATAGTAGCGCTCGACCTCATCCAGGAGGTCGCGCGCTCCCTCGAGGTTCTTGCCCAGGGCGACGTAGGCCTCGGCCAACCCCATGCGGGCGAGAGCCAATCCGTCGCGGTCGTTGTCCTGCCACAGCTTCTCCGCCTGCCCGTAGAAGCCGAGCGCTTCCGCGAGATGCCGCTCGCGGTAGGCGTCGTCGTCCAGGCGAGCGAGGAGTGCGGAGATGTCGGCCAGCGTACAGGCCGCCAGGGCGCGGTCCTCGGGCCGGCCGGTCTCCTTGGAGATGTCGAGAGCCTCACGGCACGCCTCGACCGCCTCCCCGAGCTCCGAGCCGGCTCCCGGGTCGACCGTCACCAGGTCGCGATAAGCCAGAGCCAGGTTCACGAGCCCTTCCGCAAGGCCTTCCTTGGCCTCGAGCTCTCGGAGAATGGCGATGGCCTCGCGGTGGAGGCCGACCGCTTCCCGTATGGCGTCTGGAAGACCTGACGACCTCAACACAGTGGCCCTGCCAGACAACGCTTGGGCGAGACCCTCTCTGCCCTCGGTGACGTTAGCCCGGCGGTAGAGACCTTCCGCCTGCTCAAACGCGGCCAGGGCATAGTCCCACAGTTTCCGGCCGTGGGTGAACGCGGCCCTGTAATAACCCCATCCCTGGGCCGTCAGTCTCTCAGCCCAGCGGATGTCTCCAGCGTCATCTCCGGCCATGAGGCCACGCCCTTCCGGTTTCGTCGCGGCACCTACGGGACGGTGAAGACCGTCGTCTGCCCGGTGGTCACGTTGATGACCGCTATCCGGGTGGAACGGCCTTGAGCCGTGACGAAGGCGATAGCCGTCCCGTCCGGGGACCATGCGGGGGCGAACTGGGCCGCCGGTCCCTCGGCCACGACTGACTCGTCGTGGGTGACAGGGTCGACGACGACCAGATCCCACGACCCGTCCACGGCCTTGGCCGCGGCCAACCGTGAGCCATCGGGGCTGAGCGCCGCCTGCCTGTAGCGCCCTCCGGACGTGAGCCTGAGAAGCTCCGGACCGCCCGCTTCGTCAAGCTTCCAGAGCATCCAGACGTCCGCGGGGCGGTGGACTATCCATCGGCCGAGCGACTCGGCGTCCCAGGTCCAAAGCGCCGCCGCCCCGGCACTCGCCGCCATGGCGTAGCCGCCCACATTCTCGAGTTCCCCGCTATAGAGCACGGCTTCGTCTTGGAGGCCGCCCTCCTCCAGGTCGCGCACGTAGAGGTCATAGCGGAAGTTGTGGGCGTGGTCGAAGCTGAGGTGAGTAGACGCGTAGTATAGTCTTGATTCCCGCCAGCCCACCACCGCGGAGCAGAGGCCGGTGCTGGGCACGGCCTCGGCCGAGCCGGTAGCCAGGTCGAGGATGAAGACCGTCTGCATGACATCCGAATGGGCGTCTACGCCTCCGTAGTTCACATCGAGAGCCGCCCACTTGCCGTCCGGCGATGTGTGGATGCCCACTTCGCAGGGCCCGGAGAGGTCGGTGGCCCTTACCATGACGTCGAAGCTGCCCGTCTCCACGTCCAAGCGGCCGACGCCCGCACCGGCGGGGTCTGCTACGGCGTAGAGTATGTGACGCCCGTCCCCGGCCCAGGCCGGAGTCCCTCCGAGAACCCGCTCGACCATCGCCGTGGCGGTCATGGTCCGGAGGTCGCCGACGAACAACGTGAGGGCACCCGTCGTACCCGGCGCGACCCAGGCTAGTCTCTCGCCTGTCGGAGACCACGCCGGGGGCCAGAGCGTCGAGCCGAAGGAGCGGGACGGTCCGGTCGAGAACACGACCGCCCGGTCGCGGCCCATGCGGGTCTGACCGTCCTCCGATACGAGAGCCCGGCCGACAAGGAGGGAGTAGCGCGTGAACGGCTCGAGGTCCACGAGCGGGAGGACCTCGTAAGTGAGAGGGCCGAGGTCCGGCACCGCCGCCACGTCAAGGGGCACAAGGGCCCCATCGCCGTCGCCGGCCGCGGTCCGCAAGGAGACGCAGGCCCGCAGGGAGTCGAGACTGACAGCGGTGTCAAGGCGGATAACGAAGCTGTCGTCGAGCGGGAAGTCAAGGTAGCCGTATTCGGGCCACACGGGAATGAGGGCAATCCTCCCGGGCCGGAAGACGGCCGAGGCCACCTCGACCGGTTCCTCTGTTCCTGTCGCCTGTTTCACTATGGCCCTGATAGTGAACTCCTCGGGCCACGAGGCCAGGGTCGGGAGGGTGAGCGTGACCGACACGGCCGCGTTCGGCCCGGCCTCGATGGGCAGAGGGACCTCCTCGCTTCTGGGGCGGTCCGAACTATCCCCCACTTCGGCCACGAGGTAGGCCACCAGGCCGGATAGGGACACGCCGGCCCGGCCCGGGTTGTAGGCGGAGAGCTCGTAGACGCCCTCCTTGCCAGCCGCGGCCGCGGGCTCGGTGAGATTCCAGTCGAGGTCTTCCAGGATGTCGCTCAATGGAGGGGGGTCGTCCGGCCCGGGCGGCGGGCGGAGTCTACAACCGCCCACGGCCAAGGGAACGAGCGTCATGGCCACCGTGAGGAGAACGGCCGCGGCGACCTGGCTCCGGCGGGGGCCTTTCGGGGGTTTCATGAGCCCCACCCCTCCTCCCAGCGACGAAGTCTGCCCTGGCGCCCGGCCCGGTAGACCGTCATACGGCTTGCCGCGGGCCCGCTGAGGCACGTGCCGGCACGAGGGTCTTTTGCGGTATATTCTCCCCGGGAGGTGGTCAACCCTGGCCGCCAAGCGACACGCCGGTGTGGGCGACGAGGCTCGGACCCCCTCGATCCTAGACCTCGCCGGGAGTCCCCGACCCGGCGGGAACACAAGGCTCCTATTGTCGTGGTTCCTCGACGGGCGGCCGAGGCGGGTGCCGGGTGCTATTGCATGGTTCTGAACGACCTTCGCTTCCGCCCCTGTCAGGCCTGCGGGGGATGTGACAAGACGGGCCTCTCCATCCTCAACGATGGCATGCTCGCCGTGCACGAAGCGGTCAAGTCGGCCGGCGGTCTTGTTCTGGCTTCACCCATCCATTTCGGGACGCTTTCGGCCCGGACCAAGATGGCCATCGACCGTTTTCAGTGCTTCTGGGCGGCTAAGTATCTCCTCCGCCGTCCATGGATCGGGCCGGAAGAGGACCGGATATCTCCCTCGCGGTGGGCGGCGCTATGGAGGTCCGGGGGCGCCCTCCTGGGCGCCCCCCTTGAGCGCGATCTTTCTCGTACCGCGACGAGCTCGGCTCTAGAACAACCCCCTGACCTTCCCGGTCTCCACGTCGACGTCGACGCGGCGGTAGGCGGGGTTCGAGCCCGTACCGGGCATGAGCTTGATCGTCCCGGCCATGGGGACGACGAATCCGGCTCCCTTGTAGACCAGACAGTCGTGAACGCGTAGCTTCCAGCCTTTCGGGACGCCCTTCAGCGAGGGGTCGTCGGTCAGAGACAGGTGCGTCTTGACCATACACGTCCCGAGCTTGGCCATCTCCGGATCGGCCTCGAATCCCTTGATCTTCTCGAGGGCCTTTGGAGTGTAGTCGACCCCGTCGGCGCCGTAGACTTCCCGGGCGATGAGTTCAATGCGTTGCCGCAACGGAGTGGTCAACTCGTAGAGGAAGTGGAAGTCGTTGGGTTCGTTACAGGCGTCAACGACCGCGTCAGCCAGCTCGAGGGCGCCGTCGCCACCCTTGAGCCAGTGCTTGGAAAGGGCCACCCGCGCTCCAGCCGCCTCGGCGGCACGGCGTACGGCCTTGATTTCACTGTCCTTGTCGGTGTGGAAGTGGTTGATGCAGACAACTGGGTTGATACCGGCTTTCTTGATGATGTTGATGCAGTGGACCAGGTTCTCGCACCCCTTCTCAACCCACTCGACATGTTCCTCGGTGTAGGCCGGGTCTAGGGGCTTTCCGGGGACAGGAATCGGGGCGCCACCATGGCACTTCAGAGCCCGTATGGTCGCTACGAGGACCGCCGCGTTCGGCTTGAGCCCGGACATCCGGCACTTGAGGTTCCAGAACTTCTCGAACCCGATGTCGGCGGCGAAGCCTGACTCGGTCAACACGTAGTCGCCGAGCTTCAGGGCTATGCGGTCGGCGATGATGGACGACTGCCCGATGGCGATGTTGGCGAACGGACCGGCGTGGACGAACACGGGCTGCCCTTCGATGGTCTGGAGTAGGTTGGGGTTGAGAGCTTCGACCATCCAGGCCGTCATGGCCCCGGCCACCTCGAGGTCCTCGGTCGTCACCGGGTTGCCCTGCTTGTCGTAGGCCACGACAATGCGGCCGATGCGCTCACGCATATCTTTGAGGTTTTTGGCCACGGCCAAGATGGCCATAACCTCAGAGGAAACAGCAATCGCGAACCCCGAGTCCATGGGCACTCCGTCCATTTTCTCGCCCAGGCCGATCTTGATGTTCCGCAAGGCCTGAGCGCAGAAGTCGATGACCCACCTCATGGGAACGTTGTTCGGGTCTATGTTGAGGCGCCGAGTGATACCCTGCTTGGCGAGAAACGAGTCGCTCGCGATCGTCTCGTGGTGTAGCCGGGACGTGAGGGCCACCATGGCCAGGTTGTGCGCGTTCATGACTGCGTTGATGTCACCGGTGAGCCCGAGGGAGAACGGCGTGAGCGGGATGCACTGGGCAAGTCCGCCTCCCGCCGCAGACCCTTTGACGTTCATTGTCGGTCCACCTGAGGGTTGGCGTATGGTCGCGATAACGTTCTTGCCGCGCCTGCCCATGCCCTCGGTCAGGCCCATGGTGGTGGTCGACTTACCCTCTCCGAGAGGGGTCGGTGTGATGGCCGTGACGTCGACGTACTTGCCGTCCGGGCGGCCGCCGAGCCGGTCCAGAACTTTCTTGAAGTCCACCTTGGCGACGTAGTGCCCGTGAGGTAGAAGCTCGTCCTTCTCGAGCCCCATCTCCTCGGCGAGTTGCCAAACCGTCTTCATCGTCTTCTCGGCGTCTTCGGCAATCTCCCAGTCCGCGTGATGGACCGGGTCAAGGGTTGATACCATCTCTCATCCTCCCTAGTCGTGTCCCACGAGTCTAGAAACCTCGGGGCTCCAGCCCTCGGACACCATCTCCCGGCCACGCTCGGAAGACGATTTCCATTAATGGTCGTTGGGGGTGGACATCCGGGGCTGGACATTCGCCGGGCCGAAGGACGCACCCTTTTTTGTGACTTTTCCCACTAATCCCCACCCAACGCGAACTCCCAGGAGCACCAAGCACCCCGGGGCCGTTCATCAGGCGGGCAATGGCGACAGGTCACCTTCAGCCTTGGGTCGATGGCCCGGGCGAACTCCGCGTACTCCACCAGGCCCACGCCCCGGCACGGGAACGGCTGGAGTCCCTGGCGATCCCGGGCGTCCTGGACCCGGCACGTCTTCATCGTGAAGACAAGCCGGTCGCCCTGGCGGCTGATCTCCTGGTCGTTGAGAAGGGCGTAGAGCCGGGCTCGCAGGGCCAGGTCCAAGGTCTCCAGGCCGCCGGAAGCGCCCAGGCCGAGCCTCTGGGCGATGCGCCGGCCCTCGATGGCGCTCCACGAAGCCATGGCTTCTTCGTCCCTCTTTACGGCCTCCTCAATCCCGTACGCGGCCTCCACGGCGCGGAACCACAGGCCGTCATGGGCCAGCCAGAGCTTGGACGCGTCACCGAGCCATCTAACCAGGTCGTCCCGGGAAAGGCCCGCGGTAGCCCTGGCAAGCGCGTCAGCGGCTGGAGACGACGGTTTCGGGGGGCTTGTCCCACTCCCATCCCCTGACACGGCCTCTTCTCCCTCCCATGGTCAGTCTGCCCGCGGTCGCGCCCGCCGGTGACCGGACGGCAGGCTACGGGCCCTGGGTGTCAACCTCCGAGCCCGGGCTCGCCCAACGCGCGGTCAGGCGCCAGCGCCCGCGAAGCGTGTATCTCACCACCTGGTAGCTCTCGTCGGTGGCGACGGACACATAGAACTCCCGCTCCCGGCCGCCGTGGACGTCGGCGATCTCGGCGTCGTCCGGTAGGCGAACCGTGACGGCCCGATGTCCGTCTCCGCCGAAAACGCTGACCAGGGCGGGCATCTCGGCACCTCCGTGCCGGACGTATATGAGACCCGCCCGGTCGACGGCGATGATCCGCAGGTGCCGGGTATAGGTTTCGCAATCGAGCGCGAGTTTACCTCGGCCCCGGCCATCGGAGGCGTAGACCCAGAGCTCGCGGATGAATGGGCTCGGCCCGTGGGCCTGCTCGCCGGCCGGTGGCGGGGCGGCCGCCACCACGTAGAGGTTTCCGTCATGGCCCACCGCCACCGACTCGACCTCGAGAGCCACAGGAAGGTCCCGGGAGACTCGGGTCGACCCGTCGCGCAGGAGCTCGTAGGACGCGAGGTCGCGTGGTTCGTCCTCCGGGCGCTGCAAGGCCCGTACGAAGTGGACGAGACGGTCATGAAGGAGACTATAGCCTGTAACGACCACTCCACCGCCGGGAAGAGCGTCCATGTCCAAGAGCACGCCGGCCACCTCGTCCGAACTATCCTGAATGCCGGAAGGACCGGGGGCCGGCTCCGGCGCTGCCGGCCCGGCGAAGATGCGACTCCAGCGTAAGGCCCCGTCCGGACCCACGGTGATAACGACGCCCTCCCAACCCGCCAGGAGATGGATGTCCGGACCCGACACGGGCTCCGACGGGGTCCCGCCGGGCGGCCATCTGAACCCGGGGCCCGAGACCTCGATGTCGGTGACGTACGGCAGGGAGGGAGCCCCTGCGCCCGCCGCTGCTGTGACCTGGGTCACTGTCGGGTGGGCCGGGCCCGCCAGTTCCGGGTAGGGTCGGAAGCCGGCACTCCAGGAAAGGCACGGGCTGAGGATGCCCCAGAGGGCGGCCCTCTCGTCGTAGCTTCTGGCGTCGGCCCCGGTGCCGGGCACCGGGAACACCCACCCCAGACGGCCTTTCGGGTCGAAAACCTTGACGCGGTAGTTGAGGGTGTCGGCGACGATAACGTTACCGGCCTTGTCGACGGCGAAGGCCTGAGGCCCGCGAAGACGCCCGTCGCTGCCGCCGCCGCGACCGAACTCCCCATCGGCCGTGCCCCAGTTCCCGGAGACCACGGTCTCGGAACTCA
>QZJP01000052.1 GCA_003599345.1 Bacillota bacterium
CGGCCCGACGGTGGAGGACGGAGGTTGCGCGGGCCCGGTGCGGCGTTCCAGGGGCCATATAGGACCCCGGCCACCTAACCGTCGCGGCTTGGATGTGATGTAACTTTGGCGCAAGTCTCAACAATACCTGCCGGAATCCCGGCCTGGGACCACAATATTCTAACGAACGTTAGGCAGAACCGGCTCGACGCGGCAGCAGAGGTGTGTTGTGCATCGCCCGGGCAGAGCGTACAGAGACGGCCGCTGTCGCATGTGCCTCAAGTCCCGTAATCGACAAAGTCATAGGCATCCCTAAGGGGCCCTTGCCAGGAGAGGACGGTACCGGGCGCGGCGTAGCGGGTCTCGCCGTCCACCCTAAGAACCAGTAGGGGGGAAGCCAGATGGAGCCCCGCCGAGTCGTCTACAGGCGTGCTCACGATAATGACGTTCTCCCCGGCCTTCGCGGGCCTGGGTAGTGTCAGAGGTATCACTGGGCCGCCTGCCTCTGCCTTCACCTCATGGAACGGAACCAAGGCCCGCGGCACGATGATGTCGAGCAACTCGACGTCCCTAGCGAAGGTCAGGTGGAAGTGGAAGACATCCTCCCAGGGCTCGCCAGCTCCGTCGAAACCGATGCCCATGTCGACAGTACCCGGACCCAGGAGCGGCACGTTGACCTGGACAACGGTCAGATCAATCTTTGATGTCTCCGCGACGGTCCGGTACCACCCCTTTCCTTCCTCCACGACGGCCACGGACGTGGCCTGTTTGGCCACGTACGGGGATCCCCCGTTCTCCCACAGCGGTTCAAGGCCCAGGGGGCTCTCCGGGTGAAAGGCGGAAGGCCCGTCACCCAAGTCGGTCCACTCGCCCGGGCCTTCGTAGGCGTAGATGGTGCCTTTCCTCCACCGGGGAAGCCCGAACCCGCTTCCCTCTAGAGAAACCCCGGCAACTGCCAGTCTCAGGGGCCGCGAGCCGTCAGCGAAGGTCACAATGACCGCCGACATCGCGGGCGGTTCCTCGCCGGGGCGGCGTGCAACCCACAGGAAAGGCAAGTGAAGGCCATCCGTGCTCCGAGAAGACAGGATGAGCTGTGATGGCCCGATCCGGGCGAGGTAGAGGCCGGGAGGGGCGGGGGTCATCAGGTACCAGGCCAGGGTCAGGCCGGTCAGCAGCACCGCCAGCGAGAGGGCGGCATAGCGCAAGACCGTTCCCCATAGCCGCCTCCTCGCCCGCGCGATGACCCTCGCGTCGGCCGTGTCGATGGCCTGGCCGGGCGGGCCTGGGCGCAACGCGAACTTGGCGAGCTTCTCCCTCATTCGCTTCCGGTGGGCCACGAGAGTCTCGCAGCTTGGACACCCGGCCACGTGCTCCTCCAGAACGCGTGCCGTCTCGTCGCTCGTGTCGCCGTCAAGGTAGATGTCCAGCAGGTCCTCGACTACCGCGCAGGTCAGCTCAGGCATCCCGAGTTCCCCGTCCCTTCCTAGGCAAGCCTGTGGCGTCCCGTGCTCCGTTCTCAAGTGAGCGGTAAACCTCGGCAAAGGAGCGCCGCGCCCGGTAGAGGCTGCTCTTCACCGCGTCCAGGGTGGTCCCCATGACCTCGCCCATTTCCTCGTACTTGAGCCCCTGGATATCGCGCAGGATGAGCGCCGTGCGCTGTTTCTCAGGGAGGAGGCTGATAGCCAGCATCATGGTCGCCTCCGTTTCCTTCCTGAGGACCTCCGCCTCCGGGCAGTCGCTCGCCGGAGCGGTCGGTTCGACGGAAGCCTCCCGGCCGGTATCCGCTGACGAGCTGTCGTGGGTCATCCTCTTGGCGTGCTTCGCGTGGTCTAGGTAGAGGTTCCGGGCTATCCGGTAGAGCCAGGCCGATATGTACGTTACTTTCGCGCCCCCGAGGAACTGGCGCATGGCCCTGTAGAACGTCTCTTGGACAAGGTCCTCGGCCAGGTACGGGTCCCCGCTCAGCCGGTAGAGATAGCTCCGGACAGGAGCCACAAAGCGAAGATAGACCTGGGCGAGATCGTCCTCGGGGTCAGCTCGCAACACTCGCCCTCCTCGAGGTCTTCCCAAATGGTTATGACGGCTTGAGGCTAGGGAAGTGGCGCCCGATAGGCGCCCGTCAGCCAGCTTCATGCGACAGCCCCAGTTTCCTCCAGGGCCGATAGACATCCGGTCCTTCAGTCGGGGTATGACGAGTCCCGGCGGCTCTTACGCAGGCGGCGCGTCGGGTACCAGGGCAGTCGACGTGCAGGACCTCGCGGTCGTCAAGTACGTCGACGCCTCGACTCCGAAGCTCATGGAAGCGGTGTGCCGGGGTACGTGCTACAGGTCGGCAATCCTGAAGCTCCGCACGGCCACGGCAACTACCCCGTACACGTACCTGCGCATCACCATGTGGGATGTCCACGTGACCTCAGTCAACACAAGGAGTCATGTCTACCAGCAGAGGGCCGTCGATACCGTGAGTCTCTACTTCGAGAGCGCCAAGGTGGAGTACGTCCCCATCGACCCGCGGCCGGCGCAGCGCGCCGCTCGGACCGCACCGGCTCGAAGGGTCCCTCCGCGTTGTTCGGGGCGGCCCTTCAACCTACCGGTAGGGAAAGAAATCGGTGAATTCAGGCACTTGGCTAAAGGATACGCGGCAGGCCGCTTAGAACTAGGCAACCAGCCGTTGCCCACTCCCGCGCTGGAAGCCGGGGCAACAGGCAAGTCCAGCCAACTCATGGCATAGAGACAAGAACCAGAAGGGAGGGACAAGATGGCGACGACGGCTGAGATCTTCGAGGAGATGGGCAAGAGAGTTGCGGCCAATCCGGCGGCCATCGCCGGTCTGAAGGCCAACTTCCAGTTCGATCTATCCGGAGATGACGGCGGCACCTGGCACGTAAATGTCGCCGACGGCAAGGCTGAGGTCGGTTCCGGCCCAACACAGGCCAATGTGACGATCCTGATGAGCGCCGCCGACTTCAAGAGCATGGTGGCCGGCACTCTCAACGCGACGCAGGCTTTCATGACCGGCAAGCTCAAGATTCAGGGCGACATGAGCCTGGCCATGAGGCTGCAGAGCATTCTGGGCTGAGACGTAGGGCAGCCCACTCTAGTTCGGAGGTAGAGGCGCCCGGTCGACAGGTCCGCTCGGACTCTCGGACCTGTCCGGGAAGGTGGTTGGCGTGCTCGGTGGTTTGAGGGTCCTGGACCTGACATTCTACCTCCCCGGGCCGTACGCCACTCTGTTCCTAGCCGACCTGGGCGCTGAGGTTATCAAGGTTGAGAACCCGGCTGGGGGCGACCCCCTCCGCGGGCTCGGGCCCGAAGGGGGTTCCCCGGCCGGGTCGGTTTTCTTCCAGGCCATAAACCGGAACAAGAAGAGCGTGACCCTTGACCTCAAGGACCCTCAGGGCCGTGACCTGCTCTTGCGGCTCGCCCGCACAGCCGACGCCGTTCTCGAGCAATACCGCCCGGGCGTGGCCAAGAGGCTCGGCATCGACTACGAGGCTCTCCGCCAGGTGAACCCCAAGCTGGCCTATGTCTCGCTCAGCGGCTACGGCCAGACCGGACCGCGCCGCCACGAGGCGGGCCACGACATCAACTACATGGCCCGGAGCGGGCTCTTGAGCCTCTTCGGGGACGAGGAGGAGACGGGCGGGAGGGGTTGCCCCCGCCTGCCTCTTCCGCCCATCCAAATCGCCGACCTCAACGGGGGGAACCTGGCGGCCCTGGCCCTGTTGGCCGGGATGCTATCGGCCCGGGTCACCGGTCAGGGCAGCTACGTCGACGTCTCCATGACCGACGGGCTATTGGCCCTCATGAGCATGACCGCGGCCAACTACCTGGCGGCCGGCGGGCAGCCGCCCGAACGGTCGAACCTCTTTCTCGCCGGCGGGGAGCCCTTCTACAACGTCTACCTCACCGCCGACGGGCGGTTCCTTTCGGTCGGGGCTCTCGAGCCCAAGTTCTGGGCCAATCTCTGCGAGATCCTGGCGGAGCACGACCCCGAGGAGAAGGGAGCCGGCGCCATCGGGGCGAGCCGGGAGGAGGCGGCCCGGGTCTTCGCCACCAAGGAATCCGACGAGTGGCTGCGGCTCCTCGACGGCCGGGACGTCTGCGTGGCCCCGGTTCTGACGGTGGCCGAAGCCCTGGCCAGTGACCTCGTCGCCGAGCGGGGGATGGTCGTGGAGACAGAGCCGCCGGGGGACGGCACGGTCGGGCGGGGCGGCGAAGGGAAGGGCTACCGCCAGATCGGCTCACCGCTAGCCGTGAAGCGGGCCGGAGAACCCGATGGCCGGGAGCGCAAGGTCGCCGAGCCCGGTGGTGCGGCCCGCCATTCCACGCCCCGTCCCGCCCCGGGTCTGGGAGAGCACAACCGGGAAGTCCTTTTGTCCCTCGGGCTCAGCGAGGACAATCTCAAGGTCCTCGTCGCCCGGGGAGTCATTGTGTGACTAGGGAGGGGGACTAGAACCATGCCTGAAGCCGTCATAGTCGAGGCCGTCCGGTCTCCGGTCGGGCGCAGGAATGGGACTCTCAGCCACATGCGCCCCGACGACCTAGCCGGGCACGTGCTGAAAGCCCTGGTCGACCGGGCCGGAATCGACCCGGGAGTGGTCGAGGACGTCGTCATGGGTTGCGTCACGCCGATTGGCGAGCAAGGCCTCAACATCGCCCGAGTCGCCGGTTTCATCGCCGGCTTCCCGGTGGAGGTCTGTGGCGTCCAGTTGAACCGCATGTGCGGCTCGAGCCAGCAGGCCATCCACTTCGCCGCCATGGAAGTCGAGACCGGCGACATGGATGTCACCATCGGCGCCGGCGTCGAGTCCATGAGCCGGGTGACCATGGGTTCGGACGGCGGGACTTTCAGCGAGAAGCTCATGGCCCGCTTCAACCTGGTGCCTCAGGGCATCTCGGCCGAGATGATCGCCGACAAGTGGAACATCAGCCGCCTCGATATGGAGAGGTTCGCCCTGGAAAGCCACCGGCGGGCGGCCCGGGCCATCGACAACGGGTACTTCAAGTCGCAGATAACCCCGGTCGACGTGGCCCTTCCCGAGGGGACGACGGTCACCCTGGAGAACGACGAAGGAGTCAGGCGCGACACCACCCTCGAGAAAATGGCCTCTCTCCAGCCGGCCTTCATCCCCGACGGGAAGATAACGGCCGCGGTGTCGAGCCAGATAAGCGACGGCTCGGCGGCCGTCTTGCTGATGAGCCGTGAGGCCGCCAAGAAGCACGGCCTGAGGCCGAGAGCGCGCTTCTGCGCCCGGGCGGTCGTCGGCGTCGACCCGGTGATGATGCTCCACGGGGTCATCCCGGCCACCAAGAAGGTCCTGGCCAGGGCCGGGCTGGGCATCGGGGACATCGACGTCGTGGAGATCAACGAAGCCTTCGCCTCGGTAGTCCTGGCCTGGGAGAAGGAAATCAAGCCGCCCGACATGACCAAGGTGAACCCGAACGGCGGGGCCTGCGCCCTGGGTCACCCGCTCGGGGCCACCGGAGCCATCCTCATGACCAAGCTCCTCTACGAGTTGGAGAGAACCGGCGGCCGCTACGGCCTCCAGGTCATGTGCATCGGGCACGGCATGTCCACGGCCACAATCATCGAGAGGCTGGAGTAGGGCGATGCCGAGGGGTCGCGTGCCGCCGCCCGGCCCCGGCAAGCTTACGACGCTTCGCGAGGCGATTGTCCGGCACATCCGGCCGGGCCAGGTCATCCACGCCGGAAGCGGTTGGGGCTTCCCGACGTGCCTGCTCCACGAGATCTTGAGGCAGTATTGGGGTAAAGATCCCGGGTTCACGCTGGCGGCGGCAGGAGCGGCCTCGACGAACGTGGTCCCGTTCCTCCGAGGCCGCCTCGTCCGCCGGGTGATATCCTCGTTCGCCGGCGACGGCTACCCGCACCCCGGCCCAAACCCTATCATCCAGGAGGCCCGCCGCTCGCGGCAGGTGGACTTCGAGGACTGGAGCCTCCTCACGTTCACCCTGCGCCTGGTGGCCGGGGCCATGAACCTACCGTTCTTCCCGACGCGTTCGCTGGTGGGCAGCGACCTCGGTCGGGACGCCGAGAGAGCCGGCCTGTTCAGCGTCCTGGGGGACCCGTTCGCGGGGGGCGACAGCGACGCCCGGCCTGTGGGTCTCGTCAAGGCCCTGCGGCCCGATGTCAGCCTCGTTCACGCCTGGGCGGCGGACCTGGACGGGAACGCCCTCTTCACCCTTCCGCTAGCGGGGAACCTCTACGGAGCGTTGGCGGCGCGGGAAGGCGTGGTCCTGTCGGCGGAACGCATCGTTGACCGTGGATTTCTGGCGCGTCATTCCGACCTCGTGCGGCTCCCCGGCGGCCGGGTGCTGGCGGTGGTTGAAGCCCCGTTCGGCGCTCACCCGACCGGTCTACACCACCAGGGTCTGCGCCACGAGGACCCCATACCTGCCCGCGGCTACGCCGAGGACCGTGACTTCATCCTCGAAGTCCGTGAGGCGTGCGGCAGTCCCGAAGCCATAGACCGCTGGATACGCGACTGGATCCTGGACTCGCCCGACCACGACGCCTACCTTGATAAGCTGGGAGCGACTCGCCTGAAGATGCTGGAGGAGCGGCTGGCCGAAGAGGCGTGGCCCGGAGACCTGCCCTCCGCCTGGGAGGGCCTCGAGCCCCCCGATACGCCGCTGACTCCGGGTGAGCGTCTTATCGGCTTGGCAGCCGGCGTCGTGGCCGAGGAGATTCGCCGGACCGGCAGTCGCCCGGTTCTCGCGGGCGTGGGCGCCGCGCACCTGGCCTGCTGGCAGGCCCGGGAGGAACTGGCGGCCGAAGGTCTCGACTTCGACCTGATGGCCGAGGTGGGGCTTGTGGGCCACAGGCCCTACCCCGGCGACCCCTTTGTCTTCAGCCTGAGAAACGTGCCCACGGCCCCCATGACCACGGACATCCTGACGGTTCTTGGAATGCTCGTCCCCGAGGCCCCCGGGGCGGGGCGGTCGGGTCCCGGCTGCCTGGGAGTCATCGGCGCGGCCCAGGTGGACATGTACGGGAACGTCAACTCATCGGGGGCGCCGGGCGCCGGTCTGTGGCTCGTCGGCTCGGGAGGGGCGAACGATGTGGCCTCGGCCGCCGCCTCGGTCATCGTGGTCGCGGCCCAGAGCCCGACCAGATTCGTGCCCAAGGTGGCCTACGTCACCTCTCCCGGAGAAAGGGTCACAGCCATAGTGTCCCAACACGGAGTGTTTCGCAGGCTCACCTCGGGGGACAGCCGGGCGTCACTTCGCCGGGGAGCTGCGGGCGGAACCGCCGGCACCGGGCACGGAGCCGCGGGCGGGGAGTTCGCCCTCGCGGCGTATTACGATGACCCTGACAACCCAGGACCTGACGCTGCCATCCGCCGCGCCAAGGAGAAGTGCGGGTGGCCGCTCCGGGTGTTCCCCCACCCCTCCCCTCTCCCCCCTCTCCGTCCGGGCCGAATCAGAAGCCTCCGGCGCTTCGACCCGCGCGGAGACCTCCGGTAGTAGGTCCGGCCAACGCAAGCCGGGTTAACCCGAAGGAAGGCAGGCCACGTCGTGGAAGACCCCACCACCCGAGGAATTTAGGGTTAGTACCTGAAAAGCCGTACGGGCATGCGCACCGGGAGGAGTCGCCAATGGCACCGCCGGGAAAGGTACTCGAAGGTCGAGGTACGGCGCGAGGAGCCTCGCCGGAACGTGAAAACCCTGAAGAGCCGCGAGAGAGGGCAAGGGTGGCCGCCTTCCGAGCTCAAAGGACGGTGGCCGCCGCCCTTACTGTCCTGGTCGCCGTGCCGGCCTGCTTGGGTCTTGTATCTTGCGCCAGGCCGAAGGCCTTGTCCCTCGACCCACCCGTCTTGCATGCATCAAGCTGGAGCGGGGCCTCCTCCGTCTCTCCGGTGGCCTGGTCCTGGCCGGGTGCCGCCGGGCGACGCGGCGAGGTGAGACCCCCCCGCCTCACGGCCCAGCGCTGGCTCATCCTCCAGCCGGGTGACACCCTTGAACTGAGCCTAGGCGGGATAACAGCGCCGCCACAGGGAATCATGGCCGAGTTCTTCCCGATTTGGGAGTTCGACACCCCCGATGGGCCGGGAACGGCTACCGCCAGCTCCACTGTCGACCCCTCGGCCGTACGATCGACCACGGACCCTGAAGCAGGCGGGGCTCTCTCCTGGAGCTGGGTGCTTCCGGCGGAGCCCGTTACGCCGCAGCCGTTGGACACACTGACCGCCTACGTCCTCCGCCTTCGAGTTGAGTGGCGGGAGGAGACGTGGTGCGTCTACTACCTCCCCCTGCAGGCGCTTCAGGTGGACCCGGCGGGAGTGAACCGGCGACATGCCGAACAGGCTCTCCGGACCACGCGGGCCCTGTTCGAGAGCATGTGGGCCCACAGTGAGCAACAGGTGAGCCGCCTGATGTCCCAGAGCCTGCTCAACTACCGTAACTCCGCGACCGGCAAGCCGGAGTCCTACCTCTCTGTCGACAGCGTCTCGCCCTGGGATGCCGTTCTCTGGCGGGGCGTGGGGCAGACCTTCGAGCTGGTGTCAGGGCCCCGGTTCACCCTTCACTCCTACGTACCGCCGGCCAAGGGAGGCTGGGCCCAGGTCGGGGCCGCCTTCACCGTGGAGCTTACGGAGGGCGTGGGGGCCGAGCCTATCAGGCATGACTTCACTGAGCACTACCACCTGGACTTCTCCGAGGGCGAATGGAGACTATCGACCTTCTGGAGACAGGGGATCCCCTACCTAGCGGACGGCGGCACCTGCCGCGGATGGAGCGCAGAAACCACGGTGTCGGGGAACGCCATGAAGGTCGGGCCGTTCAGTTACGTCAACCTCTGGTCAGAGGCGTACTGGGACCCCTCCGGCCGGCGGTTCGCCGTCCAGGTGCAGAACTTCGACCGGACCGAGGTCTGGGTGCTGGAGCCGGCCCGGGGGCAGAGCCGGCGCGTGGTGCCGGTGGAGGGCGCCGCCGCGGGCTTTCCGCCCGCCGCACCCGTCTCGCTCGCGGGTTGGTCGGCCGGGGGTGAGACTCTGGTCTTCATCTCGGAGAACGTTAGGACCGATGAAGAGGGGCAGGCGGAGCGAGGTTACACCGTGAGCCAGGTCCCCGTCGGCGGCGGCGGGATGACCGATATCGCCTTCGTACCGACAACCGCGCCCTACCTCAAGCAGGCCGTTCTTACCGCGGACGGGACCGCGCTGATGCTCCACGTCGGCTCGGACCTCTTCCGTGTCGACTTGGGCGACGGACGAATCACCACCCTCCAGAGCGGACTGCCGAGCTACGACGGCCTATTCAGCATTCTCTTCTCGCCCGACGGCTGGGCGGCGGCGTGGAGGCTCTTCGAAGAAGTACCCTCAGTGGTTGTGGTCGACCTCCACGGCGGCAACTCCGTCACCCTACCCACGTCGGAAGACGGCTGGAACGACTTCATGGGTTGGACGCCTGGCGGGTGTCTTATCGTGGCCGACGCCCGCAGAGAGGACGTGAACCCCGGCGAGGATTTCGACTATGCCGGGGGGTACACGGGCCTGCGGGTTTACGACCGCAGCGGCCGGCTCCTGGGGAAGTTGGAACCCCCCGGGGGCCCGGACACGCGGATCGGCGCCATGGCCTGGTCGCCGGACGGGTCGGTCCTCCTCTTCTCGTGCGGCCCGATGGAGGCCATGAGTGAACCGAATCTGGGCGGGCCGGGTGCCCTCGTCCGCATTGCCCGCCTTGACACCCTATGGGCCTGGGAAACGGGGACCGGGACCGTCACGGCCATTGACCAGATCGGAGCCGAGTACGGCCACCTCTCCTGGCCGGTTCCCTCGGTCGCCCGGCTGACGCTCGGGTACTCGGGCGAGCTGGGGACCGTCGATTACATCATCACACGGGACGGCGGGTTGAGCGCGTCACGGCGTGCCTGGCACGGCCCGCGGCCCGACCGGATTCTGGCCGAGGCCGGCGAGGCTCTGCTTCTCGTCATGGCCGAGCCGCGGGACGCCACGGGTCGGACCGTGTTCGAACTCGCCACGGAGACTGCGGGCGGCCGGGCCGAACTATACGAAGGCCCCCTCAACCTCGCCTCCGGTCCGGTGGGCGACGGGTTGGTGGCTTTCGTCGACGAGTCAGCGGCTTTCAACCTACAGGTGTTCGTTGTGGTTATCGCGTGGACCGAACCAGCTCCGTAGCCCCACGGCGGGTCCGCCCACGGACACGCCTCGCGGTCGCCGGAAGGGAGCATATTCGTGAGAATCGTCCTAGTGAGCTTGATGCATGCCGGTATCCGGCCCGAGGACGAGGAGGAACACCTCGGCCTCGGGTACTTGGCCGCCGTAGCCCGGCGAGATGGGCATTCGGTGGAGATCATCGATGCCCCGGCTCACCGGCTTACAGTACCGAAGTTGGCGGCGGCACTCACGGTCGGGGGCGAGCCGGGCGCGACACGCCGGCTCCAACCGGAACGGGCCGACCTCATTGGCATATCGGTCCTCTTCCAGGAACTGATTCCCGACACTATGCAGCTCGTGAGCCTTCTCCGGCGGGCCGGCGCGAGGCAGCCCATCGTTCTCGGAGGCCACCCCCCGAGCTTTCTCTACCACGAGCTGGCGAGGGACTATGAGGGGTTTGACTGCATCGCCTTGGGCGAGGCCGAGGGGACGTTCGCGGACCTGCTTGAGACTCTGGACGGAGGTGGCGATCCGGCCGGGGTTCCCGGTCTCGTGACCTGGGAGGCGGCCCGGCGGAGCTCGGGCGGGCCGGGGCGGGAGCCGGAGCTGGAGCAACTGGAGCCGGGAACCGGCGGGTCACCTATCCGTGCCCGACCCCTCAACCCCGACCTCGACAGCCTGCCGTTCCCTGCCCGGGATACCCTGCCTACCTATCTCACTGGTTCGTCCGGCCGCCGCGGAGGCTACCGGACCGCCTCGGTCCTCCGAAGCCGCGGGTGTTATGGGAACTGCTCGTTTTGCGACACCCGGGCGTTCTACGGGCTTTCCCCCGGGCAGGCCTGGCGAGTCAGGAGCGCCCCGAACGTGGCGGACGAGATTGAGCAGCTACGGCTCGACCACCAGGTTGACCACATCCGGTTCTGGGACGACAACTTCATGGGTCCCGGGGACCGCGGGCGCCAGGCAGCCGAGGAACTCGCCCGGGAACTGGAAGCCCGCCGCCTCGGGGTCGGTTTCTCCTTCGAGTGCCGTGTCACCGACGTGGAGCCGGACCTCTTCCGTCGCCTCAAGGACGTGGGTCTCACCCGCGTCTTCCTCGGTGTGGAGGCCATGACCCAGCGCCAGCTCGACTTCCACAACAAGAAGGTCACGGTCGAGGACAACCGCCGGGCCCTCTCGATACTCGAAGCCCTGGGGTTGGACGTGACCATCGGCATGATCATGTTCGACCCCGACACGACCGTCGACGAGCTCAACACCAACCTCGCGTTCCTCAAGGAGTCCTTCGGGAGCTGGGGCGCGGTGAAGACCAAGGTGGCCCAGCCGTGGAACCGCCTTACCGTTTACGCGGGTACCCCGCTCGAGTCCAGCCTGCGCGAGCAAGGACGCCTAAAGGGCAGTTACACGCAGTATGACTACGACTTCTCAGACGCCACCGTGGCCGGGCTCTACGCCTCCGGAGCCGCCCTCCGGCGGGTCGGCCTCCCCCTCCGGAACGCCCTGGGTCGCCTGAAGAGACGGGCGTAGGCTGGACGCAGGCGACCACGCTCTTCCACGAGGCAACGGCGTTCTTCGACCCAAGACCGCATTCCTCGACCTAAAAGGAGTCCTTCCGGTACTGCAGAATTTTCAAAGGTTCATCCGGTGGGAGGAGGGGACACCATGGCGGCTTCCGGCAAGAAACCCTTTGTCCCGGAGGATTTCCTGGAGTTCGAGTTCGTGGGCGATCCTCAGATATCGCCTGACGCCGGGCGCATCGCCTACGTCCGGACGGTGGTAGACGCTCGGAACAACAAGTACAAGTCCGCAATTCTCGTCGCGCCGACCGTGTCCGCGGCCACCGGCGGTGGCTCGGCCGCGACTTCAATCCCTTTCACGAGCGGCATCACTCCGGACAGTTCTCCCCGCTGGTCGCCTGACGGTACCTACCTTGCTTTCCTGTCCGGCCGCGACGCCGGCATGGGGGACGAGGAGGCCAAGAAGAAAGCCGGGGCCCAGATATGGGTGCTGCCTACCGCCGGGGGAGAGGCCCGGCCGATCACCGCTATCAAGGGCGGGGTGACGGACTTCGTCTGGTCCCCTGACAGCCGTCTCATAGCCTTCACGGCTATGATCAAACCCGGAGAACCGGAGTGGCTGGACGAGGAACCCGATGGAGCCGCGGGCAAGGAGCGCCAGGAAGGCAAGGAAGGCAAGGCGGCAAAGGACGAGAAGGACGCCGGCTCCAAGGACACCGGTGACAAGGGCTCAGGGGCCCTGGATCTCGAAGCGCTGTTCAAGAAGCATAGCGAGGACGTAAGGCGCATCACCCGGGCCTTCTACCGCCTGGACGGCGTGGGATACCTCGAGGACAAGCGTAGTCACGTCTTCACCGTGGACGTGGAGAGAGCCCTCTCCGGTAGTCCCGGGAGCCCGCCGCCGGTGCGTCCCGTTCAGGTCACGGACGGCGACTACGACCACTCGGCCCCGTGTTTCTCACCCGACGGCGAGTACATCGCCGTCAGCGCCTGCCGTGACCCGAACCCGGACATGCAGCGCTACCAGGACATCTGGGTGTTCCCGGTGCCCGTCGAGGGCGGGGGCCCGGTTGAAGACAAGGCCAAGAAGGGCGGGGCCAAGCCCGAAGCCAAGGATGCCGCTACCGCCGACGAGGCTCAGGACGCCGAGCCGGAGTATCCGAAACGCCTCACCTCGAAGGTGGGACCCTTCACTTCACCCTCCTGGTCTCCTGACGGGCGGTTCATCGCCTTCGTGGGTCACGACATGGAGCACGTATGGTACAGCGACGACAGGTTGTGGCTGGTTGAGGTGGCCCCCGACTGTTCCCCGAAGGGCAAGGCGCGCTGCCTCACCAAGGACTTCGAGCGCTCCTTCAACGACCAATCCGTCACGGACATGCGCGTGGCCGGTAGCGATACCCGCCCCCGGTGGTCCCCGGACGGCAAGTTCATCTTCCTCCTAGCGTCCGACCGCGGGACTACGCACCTCCACATGGTCGAGACGTCGACCGGCAAAGTCCGGCAACTCACCACCGGCGATTGGGTCATCTTCAACTGGTCAGCCGATGCCGGCCTCAAGAACTTCGCCTTCGCCCTGGCCCGTCCCGACAACCCGAGCGACATCTACGTCGGGCGCCTTCCTGAAGGTTCCGACCCGGCGAAATGGCCGGTGGCCCCGGCCGGGTTGGCCGACCTCGACGTCATCTCCCGCCAGCCGGTCACCCGGACCAACGCCGACCTCCTCAAGAAGCATCCGGTCAGCCGCCCCGAGCGGTTCACCTTCGCCGCGCCCGGAGGGCCTCTCGTGGACGGGTGGACCATCCGCCCCGTCGATTACCAGGAGGGACGGCGCTACCCCTGCGTGCTACAAATCCACGGCGGGCCGATGGCCATGTACACAGGCACGTTCTTTTTCGAGTTCCAACTGCTGGCCGCCCGCGGTATCGGCGTCATCTACTGCAACCCGCGCGGCAGCCAGGGCTATGGCCAGGAGTTCTGCGCCGGCATCAGGGACGAGTGGGGAATCAACGACTACGCCGACATCATGGCATGCGTCGATACCGCTATCAAGCAGCTCGGTTGGGTGGATCCCGACCGTCTCGGGGTTGCCGGCGGAAGCTACGGCGGCTATATGACCTCCTGGATCATCGGGCACACCGACCGGTTCAAGGCTGCCTGCTCCATGCGGGCCGTCAACAACTGCCATTCCTTCTACGGAACCAGCGACACAGGCTTCCAGTGGGATGACATCTGGCACGGCAAGCCGTGGGAGAAGTGGGAGAACCTCATCAAGCAGTCGCCCATAACCTACGCCGGGAACATCAAGACCCCGACCCTCATCATCCACAGCGAGGAGGACCACCGCTGCCTCATCGAGCAGGGCGAGCAGCTGTTCATCGCCCTCAAGAAGCTCGGCGTCGAAGCGGAGTTCCTCCGCTATCCCGGTGAGAGCCACGGGCTGAGCCGTCAGGGGAAGCCCTGGCACCGCATCCACCGCCTAAAGCGCATCGTAGAGTGGTTCGAGAAGCACTTGTAGGCCCGAACCGGGGCGGGGTGGGGAGTTGGGCGAGCCGACGGCTTTCGGGTTCAAGCGACTCGCCGCTTGGCTCGAGGAACTCGGTAGCCGAGAAACGCATCACCCCGTTCACTACGATCTCGAGGTCGACCTACGGCCGGCTTCCGGACGGGTCGGGGTACGGGGCACGGTCGACGTTCTCTCCTCGGACCGCCGCGACACGGCTAGCGTGACTCGCGCCGTCTCCGCAACCGGCCCGGCCGAGGCCCCCGCCCCGCCTTCTGGAGCCCCAGGCTCCACAACGGCCGCCTTCCTTCTGAACCCTGACCTGACGCTCCTCGAAGCCGGAGACCCACGCGATCCAGCCCCGGACGCGGACGTGGACATCCCCGCCCCGGACTCCCGGGCAGCAGCCCTACGGGCCGCCCCCCTCGACTCCCCAGTCAGTTCGACTGCCGGGACCGCCACGCTATCCTTCGCCTATCGCGGCACCCTACCGAGTTCGTGGGTCTCGTCTCGGACCGTCGAGCTGGCGCTCTATAACCTTTGGTACCCGTTGTTCTCAAGCCGGCTCGGGCCTTTCACCTTCCGTATGCTGCTCCGAGTACCCCCGGAGATGGTCCCGGCAGTGAATGGTCGACTCGTGCCCCTGCCGCCCGACCTCCTTCCCGACGAGCACGATGACGACGCCCCTCGCGGGTACCTGTGGGAGTCCACCGGCCCGGCGACAGACATCGCGGTGTGCGCGGGGCCGTACATGGTCCACCAGGAGACTAGAGACGGGGTCTCGGTCGAAATCCACGTGCTCTTTGACGATTATGACCTCGGGGACATGTACATCGACTGGGCCGGCCGGATTTTACGGACGCTCACGCGTTGGTTCGGGCCGCTGCCGGGAGCCGGGCCCCAGGCCCTTACGCCCCCGCCGCCTGAGACCGCCGTCTCCCTCCTTACTCGCCAAGCGCCCATACAACCACCCGTAGAACCACCCGTGGGACCACCCGCAGGACCACCCGTGCGATTGGGAATCGTGATACCTCCCCACTCGAACTGGGGAGGTTACACACGCGCCAGTCATATCGTACTACCAAGACCGATGGCCGTCGGCCTCCGTGACGCCGGTGACACGCAAAGGACAGCTCTCTGGCTGGCCCATGAGATGGGGCACCTCTGGCATGGTTCGGGGGTCCTATCGGATTCCGTGAACGAGCCGTGGATGAGTGAAGGGTTTGCCGAGTTCGCCCGGCTGGTCTTCACCGAGGCGGAATGGGGCGAGGCCGCGTACCGCCAGGGCCTCGACGAGCACCGCGATTCCGTTAGGGCCGCAAGAGCGGCGCTGCCGATGGCGGCGGTGAGGTGGGACCACCCGGAGGCGCACGCCCTCGCACGCCTGCGGGGAGGCCTGATGCTGGCCGAGCTACGCGACCTCCTCGGAGACGATACCCTCTCGTCCGTACTCCGGGGATTCACCGGACGGTTCACGGGCCGTGTCGCCCGGGGCGGGGACTTCGTCAGATGGGCCTCGCGGGCCGCGGGCACCGACCTGACGGGGTTCTTCGCGCGCTACCTCGAGGCCGCCCCCGGGGAGTGATGGACATGAAACGCCTTCTCCTGTGGCTGTGGAAGGTGCTACCCTTCGGCCGGAGGCCCCAGACCGTGGCCCTGTGGCTCCTCAACCGCAAGTTCATCGTGGGGGTCATCGGGGTGGTGGTCGACGGTTCCGGCAGAGTCCTGCTTCTCAAGCACTACTACCGGAACGAATACCCGTGGGGATTGCCCAGTGGTTGGGTCAAGCGAGGCGAGCAGCCCGGCGAGGCCATGCGGCGGGAGCTGCGCGAGGAGGTCGGACTCGAGGCCAAGGTCGTGTCCGTTCTCGAGACACGGGCCGACCCGTCCTTGCCGCGGCTCGACATCACCTTCCTTCTTCGCGCCGGAGGTCCGGCAAGCGGACCGCGTCCGTTGGACGTAGAGATCACTGACGCCGGTTTCTTCCGGCCGGGAGAGTTCCCCGGCGAGCTACCCGACCCCCAGCCCGAACTAGTACGAAAAGGTCTCGCCCAGCTAGGGTTCTGAGGCCGGCCCGGAACCCTCCTCGCGCACTGAACTCAGGCCGGCGACGAACCCTCCCCGCACACTCAGGCCGGCCCCGAAACGCCCATCATCCGGCGATCTCGCCGCTGATACCGGAAGCCGTTGCCCGCACCACACGGACTGGAACGATGTCGTTGGGGCACGACCCCTTCGCGGCGAATACCGCACGCGCGTAGTTATCCGTAAGTCCCTCGGCCCGGCCCGCCGAGACCTTTTCGACCAGGACCTCCAGCTTCCGCCCGATCAGACCCTGATGGAACCGGAGAGCGAGTTCGCGTCCGAGCGCTATGACTCTCTCGCTTCGGGCTTTCTTGGTCCCGGCGCTGACCTGGCCCGGCATGTCGGCCGCGGCGGTGTTCGGCCGGCGCGAGTACCGGAATACGTGGAGACGGGAGAACCGCGCGCGCCTGACGACGTCAAGCGTGGCCTCGAAGTCGTCCTCTTCCTCGCCCGGGAACCCGACCATGACGTCCGTTGTCAGGCCAAGACCAGGTATGGCGCGATTAGCCCTATCAACCACGGCAAGGTACTCGACCGCGGTGTAGCCGCGATTCATACGCTCAAGAACCCTGTCCGACCCGCTCTGAAGCGGGACATGAAGATGCCGGCATACCCGAGGGTCACCGCCGATGAGGTCGAGCAGCTCATCGGTTATCTCCATCGGCTCGATTGAGCTGAGCCTCACCCGCGCAAGCCCGGGAACCGCGGCGACTCTGCGGACAAGATCGGCCAACCGCGGACCGCTCGTCTCCCCGGCGCCGGGTACCTTGCCAGCGCCCCACGACGCTCCACTCCCCCAACGGCCAAGGTGTATACCTGTCAGGACGACCTCTCGAAACCCCTCCTTGACCAGCCTGGAGACCTCGTCAAGAACGTCCTCCGCTGGACGGCTCCGGCAGGGTCCCCTGGCGTAAGGGATGACGCAGTAGGAGCAGAACTGCTCGCAACCATCCTGGACCTTGACCGCCGCCCGCGTCCGCTCGGCGGCGAACGCTCCCGGGATTCGCTCCTCGCCAGGAGAAGCGGCCAATCCCCTCCCGGCAACCAGTTCCGGCAAGGCCTCGCGGTCGGCAGTCCCGAGAACGAAGTCGACTCCGGCCGCCTGCGCCGCCTGTTCACGGTTGATTTCCGAATAGCAGCCGACCAGAGCTACCAGAGCCCCGGGGTGCCTTCTCTTGAGACTTCGGGCCAATTGGCGTGACTTTGACTCGGCCCTCGCCGTCACGGCACAGGAGTTGATGACGAAGAGGTCGACACTCGGCTTTCTGGTGCCAGCCTTCCCTCTAGCACGCGCTGCCCCGCTACGGTCATGGGTGGGCGTGGCCACCTCCCACCCGGCGTCTCTGAGCCGGTTCATCATGCACGCGGTGTCGTAAAGGTTCGCCTTGCAGCCGAGCGTATAGAAAACCGCTCTAGGACGGCGGCCTGTCCCCCCATCGCCGGCCGTCACGTCCGGTGTCATGTCACGACCTCCGCTCGTGGATGAACACAGGGCACATCCCCTCCCGGCACTCCCCCACGAAGGCCTCACGGCTTCGCTCCGAACCTTCGTTGTTATCATCTTGCCTAAGTCATGCCACCGGTATCGACGTCTCGGGTTGGAGCGAATAGTGTCGAACCACTCAAGGCCCATTCTGTCGAACACATACGTCTTGCTTGGTCAGCGACGGAACGTCCGTATGTCTTGTCCCTAAAGCCCTGCTAGGTCAGACTTCTGTCGCGATGTGTCGCCCAAATTGTAGGCACGTAAGCCGGACGTTCGGATAGCTGCGGTACGCGATTAGGGGGGAAGTGCCTCATCGGCGCCTCCCCCCAGCTAGACGCACTGCCTTGCCCGACCGTCGCGTACGAACACGGCGAGGACCCCCGGCGGGCTGGCGGCCCCCCGCGGCGCCGCCCCCCGGGCTCCCCCCGCCCCCGGCGACTGTCCCTCCTACTTAGCCCTCTCCCTTACCCACGGAACCACGAACCTCGCGTAGGCGTAGCTCAACCCCAACGCCACCAAGAACACAAGCCCCACCAGCAGCGGAGAGGGGGGCAAGAACACCGCCAGGGCCAGGAAGGCGAACACCGCAGCGGTAACAGCCGGCAGGACCTTGCCGCCCGGCGCCCGAAACGGTCGCTCGGCGTCGGGCTTGGTCCGCCTCAGCTTGAGCACGACAGCGGCCACGAGGAAGTAGATGACGCACTCGATGGCCGCCGCCATCAAGATAGCCACCGTGAAGCCGCCCGACACCGCCAGAACCAAGGCCAGGACCAGCTCCACCAGGAACATGAACGTCAACGCCGCCCACGGCGTGAAGTAGGTCAGGTGTATCTTGCTCAAAGTCTTCGGAAGCGTCCCTTCACGGGCCATGCCGTATACCAGGCGCGAGTTCCCCATCATGCCGGCGTTGAAGGACGTGAAAGTGGCCAGGGCCGATATTGCCCCGACGACGACAAGCCCCAGAGGCCCGGCAAGCGCGTCGGCGAAAGTGAGGTGGGGAGTGGGGTCACCGGCGAGCGCGGAAGTCGGGACGAAAGTCACCATGACCGTGGTCCATAGCGCGTAACTCACCACGAGCAGTATCACGGCGATGGGCATCGCCCGCGGCAGGACCTTGATGTCCGTCGTCTCCTCGGCCAGAGGCGTGACCCACTCGAAACCGATGTAGAGGTAGACCGCGTAGGCCACTCCCTGGATGAAGCCGTCGATACCGCCCCCGCCCGGCGCCGACCCCGCCGCCGCGCCACCGGCACTCCCGGCCGCCAGTTCCCCGCCCCCGAGGGGTAGCCCCCTGGCCGCCGCCATCACCAGCCCGTAGACCGACAGGGCCAGGACAAGGAAGAACATGAGGTAGGTGAGGATGTCCTGGGTCCGCCCCGCCGTCTCCACTCCGCGAAGGTTGATGACGAAGAAGAAGGTAATCACGGCCAAGACCCATATCTCCACCGGAATGACCGAAAGGACCGGGATACGCGTGGTCGCGAATACTTTCTCCAGGACGCTGGCGAACACGAAGGCCTCAGCCGCCCCCGCCGCCCAGGCGAGAAACACGTAGAGCAGCGATACCGTCACCGCCAGGCGCTCCCCGAAGGCGTGCCTTACATAGACCTGGACGCCCCCGGCTGTCGGGTACATGGACGAGAGCTCAGCGAAGTTGGCCGACGCCATGACGCAGAACAGTCCCGCCACCGCGATCGCCGCCCACACAAGCCGCCCGCCCGACGCCGCCGCCGCGGACACCGCCGCCGGATAGACGCTAGACGCTAAAGCCAGACCAGCACTCGCCGCAACCAGAGTCCTAAGGCGCAACGATCGCCTGAGGCCCAAACCGCTCACTCCCACAGGTACTGGATGATCGCGTCGAGCCTCATCTCGTCCTTGCTCGACCCGGTGAACTTGAGGCTCCCCTTGGCGAACTCCTTGGCCGGGTTGAGTTGCCCCCGGAAGATGCCCGCCAGCGACTCCAGGCTCGCCTGGATGTGGATATCGCGCGGCTCGACCGCCTCGGGAACGACCCGGGTGATAAGCCCGTTGTCAACCACGATGGTCCAGGTCCGCCCGCCCGCGGCGTCCGGAGCGGTCAGGTGGATGTTCCGAGTCCACTCCTTCAGCATCTTGAGCACGATCTTGTTGGCGTGCGCCTTCTCTCGGAAGTCCTCGAGGATTTTCCCGAGTTCCTCCGGGGTGGTCGCCCCCGGGCTCGTCATGGTCCGCCCGCCTCCTCCGCCGTACGCTTGGCGAGGTCTTCGATGGTCCCGTCGTTCTCCTCCCGCTCAATCTCGATATCTCTCGCCGCCAACTCGGTGAGGAACGGGTCCACCGGCAAGCACCCCTCGGGCGCGAACACCCCCGCCTGGGGCTTCATCGCCCCGGTAGCCAGCATGTCGGCCGCGATGGCCGGCGGGATGCCGGTAAGTCGGTCCATCGTATCCACGGCGAAGTAACTGATGGTCTTGGGACGACCGCTCACCAGACCCGAAACGTCGGACCTGATGCCCGAAAGCGGCGGGGCGGCCTTGTCGCCCACCTGCGAGAAAAGGGGAAGGAGCGGCTGGAGCATCGCGGCCATGGCCTCTTTCTTCTTTTCGGTGTCGAGGAGGCCGAGGTCGATCATGCCTTGGGCTATCTGCTGCATCTCGTGGGGCAGAAGGTAGCCGCGCAGCACGACGCTCCGTAACTGCGGCATGTACCGCGGAATGGTCAGGGGCTCGGGATGCCCGCAGACATAGGCCTTCACCCGACCGATAGGCCTGGGGAAATCCACCCAACGGTGACGGGTGAGGGCGGGGAGGTCCACCCAGCCACGGTCGATGTAGGAGGGAGTGGCCCTGGTTATGGCGTGAAGGACATGAAGCACGACCGCCTGACCTTCGCTGTCGGCCGTGCTCCCGACCCAGGTGATGTCGCAGTCATGCGCCTCGTCGAGTTCCGAGGCCGCCTTCATCGCCAGCAGGTTCGATATGCCCGGTGTCCACCCGACCCCGACCACGAGCATAACCCCGCCGCGCCGGGCAAGCCCCTCGAGGGCCAACATCCTCACGGTGGCATCGTCGTCGTCACAGATGTCCACCATGCTGACCCCGGCCTGGATGCAGGCCAGACCCACCTTCTCCGCATAGCGGTAGAACGGGCCGATGCAGTTCACGGCCACGGCGGCCCCCTCGAGCACGCCGACCAGGGAGTCGCGCACATTGGCGTCCACGAAAAGGGCCTCGGTGTCCCGCCCCTGTTCCACAGCGAGTTTCCTGGCCCGCTCGAACCGGTAGTCCGCTATGACTACCTTGGTGTTTCCCCGGGCCACGAGCTCCTTGACGACACGGTACCCCATGTCGCCGGCTCCCCCGAGGACAACCACGACGGGCTTTCCGCTCTCGCGGGCAGTTGATGGGTTCATCTGACAGGATACACCCCCGACTCTGGCAGTTGGCTGGGGGTTCTTTTCCGCCGCCGACCATTCCTGCCACCGCCCGCAGCCAAGGAGGAATGGATCCCCGCCGGGTTAGTTCGGTTCTCTTCTGGGGAATACGAAAGGGCTACCAAGCTTCCGCCCGACCTCGTGGTCTGGGTGACCTACAACCTCCACATAATGGTCCGTTTCGAGCTCGAGAAGGCGGTGTTCGACGAGTCGGTCGTACGCCCGGCCTTGGCTCGGCCGCTAGTAGACCTTCGGCGGTTCGACCCCGGCCACTCGCAACGACGTGATGAGGCTACCGCGGTGGTGAGCCTCATGGATGAGCCACTCGGCCCAGAACTGCTCCAGGGTCCACTGGTCCCCCCATGGCAGCTTGATCTTCCGCGCGAGGTCGACGTCCTTCAGTCCGGTCAAGTACTTGCGCGTGGCCTCGGTCTGCTGGTCGAGGATGGCGACGACGTCCTTGACCGTGGGGTAGTGCTCGAGGTCGATGCCCGTGTTCCACTCCCACTGTCCCGGAGTCACGGTGAAGGCGTCGATGGCGGTCTTGTCCGCCGACGCGATGTGCAGCACGTGGGCGGCCATGGGCATGGCCCCCTCGGCCGGCCTGAAGCCTTCCTTCCCGGCCGGGATTGCCTCGGCCAGCTTGCGCGTGGAAGCCCGCGTACCTTCCCAAAGCCCGAGCAGCGTCCTGACGTCCATCCCCGCGACCTCCCTGGTGTCGTCCCGAACGCCCGTTCGCTTCTACTCCGGTTGGGATTCTCCTCCTGCTCCGCCTCCACCGCCCAGGATGTCTCTCATCTTCTTCAGGAACCCCTCGCCGGTGCTGACGTTCTCACCGCGCTCCGCGGCGAACTGGGCCAGGAGTTCCTTCTCCCTGGCGCTGAGCCGGGTGGGCACCTCGACGATGATGCGGACCAGGAGGTCTCCGGCGCCGGAGCGTTTCAGGCGCGGCATCCCCTTGCCGCGGAGCCGCAGGACCTGGCCTGGCTGGGTCCCGGCAGGCAGCCTGACTTCGATCTCTCCGTTCAGAGTGGGGACGGGCAGCTCCGCTCCGAGGGCGGCCTGGGCGAAACCGATCTTCCGCTCGATATAGAGGTCGTCTCCCTCGCGCCTGAACACCTTGTGCGGTCGCACGTGGACGTAGACGTAGAGATCGCCGGGTGGTCCGCCCCTGAGTCCGGGTTGGCCCGCCTCGGGTATCCGGAGTCGTGTTCCCGTGTCGGCACCCGCCGGCACTTCGAGGATTATCCGGTGATTCCGGCGGACCTTACCCAACCCGGAGCAGTCCGGGCAGGGTTCCTTGACGATTTCGCCTCGCCCCTCACACGCCGGGCACGGGCCGCTCGTGACCATCTGCCCGAGAGGCGTGCGGCGGACGTGCCGGACCTGTCCGCTTCCCCCGCATTCGGGGCAGCGCTCGGGCTTGGTCCCCGGTTTGGCGCCGCTGCCGCCGCAGATAGGGCAATCGACGATCCGAGGAACGTCCAGCTCGCGTTCCAGGCCGCTGGCCGCTTCCTCCAGGCTTATCTCCAAGTCGTAGCGCAGGTCGCCTCCCCGCGCGGGGCCCGAGGGTCTCCGCTGGCGACCGAGGCCGCCTCCGAAGAACATATCGAAGATCTCGTCAAACCCGGAGAACCCGCCCAGGTCCCCCACCCACGAGAAGTCAGGACCTCCAGGGGCCCCCCGACCTCCCGGCCAAGGTCCCCCCGCACCGCCGGGTCCACGCCCTGTCGCCGCGTGGCCGAAGCGGTCGTACATCCGCCTCTTCTCGGGGTCCTTGAGCACCTCGTGGGCTTCGTTGATCTCCTTGAACCGTTCCTCGGCCTGCCTGTCACCTGGATTGTGGTCTGGGTGGTACTTGCGAGCCAGGTTGCGGTAAGCTTTCTTAATCTCCGCGTCCGAGGCGTCGCGGCCGACACCCAACACCTCGTAGTAGTCTCGCTTGGCCGCCATCCACGACCCGCCTCCAGTATCACACTTCCGCGCAGCGCGGGTCCGGCTTCTCTAGCCCGACCTCGAAGCCCTGCGAACGGGCTTCGTCGGAGAGGATGTTTATCAACTCCACCATCCGGGCCGGGAACCGGAAGGCGGCCGTATCCGCGGTCTGCCCCAAGTACTCGAGCTCCCCGATATGGCCGATGAGCTTTCGGATGATGCCCTCGACCTGGTAGCCGACCCGTCCGGCCAACCCACCGAGGAAGAGCTGGCTCCTAGGGTCGAACGGGACGTCGTCCAGAAGTGCCGTCACCTTGATGGCTAGGGTCACCATCTCCACGCATATGGCGGCGGCGGCCATGACGTCGCGGTATCTGAACGCCGCCTCCATGGCCGAGAAACGCCGCCGCAACATGTCCAGCTTCCCCTCGAGCCTTTGCCGCCTGAGGTCCGGCAGGGCCGAACGGACGTTGGCCATGAACTCGGCGCACTTACCCGTGGGGTCGTGGATGATGACCGCGCTTCCGTAGTAGTAGACGTAGCTGTCCCGCAACTCGCGCAGGCCCTGCTCCACCTGGTCGTAGGCGACGCAATAGTACTTGAGGGAGGCGCCGTCGATGAAGGCATCCCAGGGCCGTTCCCCGTTCCAGGCCGGGTCCTGGGTCAGGGCCTTGAAGGCGTCCTTATCCGCCATGACGGCGATGTCGATGCTGGAGGCCGAGGTGACCAGCCCAGTGGCGACCGAGCCTACAACGACGTAGGCCAGGTCTTCTCGCCCGGCCATCGGCGGCTGTCGCCTTATGTAGTCGACGCACCTGGTCTGAGCCAGCCCCAAGAGGGTCGCCCGGAGTTGCGGCTCTAGTCCCAGCATCATCGACCAACTCCTGCAAAGCCGCTCCCACCAGTGTCCCCCGCCATCGCGTCAATGCCACCGGCTCCTCCTCCCGTGCCGCCCGGGATTCCGCTCTGGCTTCCGCCCGGGCCGCCCCCGCCCGGCGCTCCGGAGTGCTCTTCGCGCTTCTTGATGATGGTGTTGATCCGGAGTATCGCCTCGGCGATCTCGCCGGCGGCCTTCAAGGCGTAGGTCTTGACCACCGTCGGGTCCACGACCCCCAGGTCTCGCATGTCCGCCACGTCGCCGCTGTCACAGTCGATTCCCAAGGACGGGTTCCCCGTCTCCTCCTGGGCCGCGAGCGCGTCGCCCACCTTCTCGAGAGGGTTGAAGCCGGCGTTGGCCACGATCTGGGCCAGGGGCCGCCGCAAGGCTTCGATGACGCAGTCAACCCCATATCCGGCCATCCCCTTGAGTGACCTCCTGGCCTGGGCCACGTGCCGGGCGGCGGCCAACTCCGCCGCACCGCCCCCGGGCACGACGCCCCCGCGCACAGCGGCCTGGACGGCGGCGGCCGCGTCCCGGGCGATACGCTCCCGCTCGTCCACGACTTCCTCGGTCGCGGCGCCGACCAGGACGGTCGCCATGGGCTTCCCGCCCCCGCCCAGGATACGGACGTGACCGAGCTTCTCGTCCTCGTAGACCCGGCTCGCAGAACCCAGGTACCGCCGGAGGTCGGCCGGCTCCCGCTTGAGAGTCGTGCGTTTGACCGGCCTGGCCCCGCAGTGCTCGGCGACCTGCCTCACCTCGCGCGACGAGACCCGCCGCAGGACCATCACGCCCTGGTCGGTGAGCAGCTCTTCAGCCACGTCATCAACGCCCCGGTCTACTACGATGAAGTTGACGCCGAGAGCGAGAAGCTTGGTCAGGTTGTCACGGAACTCCCTCTGGAGCTCGAGGTATCGTTGGAAGCCGGCCTCGGTGCCTAAGGCCTCGTCCTCGATTTCCTCGGGTTCGAGAGCGTCATCGACCACCAAGACGCGGGCGTCCGTGATCTCGCGGGGCATCTGCTTGTTCAGGCGCTCCTTGTCTACGAGGACGCCCATGAAGACCTCGTTCTCGGCCCCTACCTTGGCCACCACGGTGTCAAGGAGCTTCCAGTGCCTTTCCCTGAGCTTCTCGGCCCCGACCATCCGAGCCGCGTCGACCACAAGGTCGGCTATATCCTCGCGTTCGCGTCCCGCGATGAAGGCCACCCTGTGGAGCAGGGAGTCGCCAGGCCCGTCGAGAGGGCGGGACAGGGCGTCCATGGCCTCTCGAGCCTTATCCAGTCCGAAACGGAGGCCCTCGATGACCCGGGCCACGGGAACTCCCTTGGCGACTTGGGCCACACCCTCGCCGAGAAGCGTCCCGGCCATGACGGTGGCCGTGGTGGTGCCGTCGCCTACCTCGTCCTCCTGGGCCTTCGCTATCCCGATGACCATCCGGGCGGCCGGGTGTGTCGTGTCTATCTTGGACAGGATGGTGATGCCGTCGTTGGTTATGACGACGTCCCCGAACCGGTCGACCAGCATGGCATCGAGGCCCTTCGGCCCCAGGGTCCCTTCGACGGCGGAGGCGATGGCCTGCACCGCGCTCGAGTTCGTGATCAGCGCAGCCAGTTTCTCGTCGACCTCCGCCGAACGCGAAACCTGCTTGATGGTCGTCAAGGCCCAAACTCCCCCCAACCCGGCGGGCGGTCTCCCGCGCCCTAAGGCAAAAACCTAGGGTCCGGTCCTCCTTCGAACGGAAGTCCGGACCCTCCGCTGCCCGCTCACGGTTCTCAGGCCAGTCGGTCCATCAGCTCGTCCAGGGACGATGCCACCATGTCGACCAGGGAGAAGATGAGACCGTAGTCCATGCGCTTGGGCCCCAGGACAGCGACCGCGCCGACCGCGCGCCCGCCCATCCGGTACGGGGCGGACACCAGACTGCAGTCAGCCATCTCGGCCAGGCCGTTCTCCCGCCCGATGGTGACCGAGACGCCTTGAGAGGCGAGCCGCTCCGTGAGAAGACTCAGGACCGCCGTCTCGTGGTCGAGCAGGCCAAGGACGGTCTTGGTGCGTTCAATGTCCTGGAACTCGGGTAGGTCGAGAAGCCTGGCCGCCCCGCTCACGTAGACCCGCTGCGAAGCGCCCGGCTGGAGACTCGACTTGAGAAACTCGATGGTGTCGTCCAGCACCGACTCATAGCCGCCGAGTTCCCGCCTGAGGCCCCTCAAGACTCCCGGACGGCTCAACTCCTCCCAGGACCGGCCTTGGAGAAGTCCGTTGATCAGTTCGGTCATGTGCTTGAGGTCGCCGGGGCCGAGCGACGGCTTGAGTTCCACGAGCCTCGCCTCGACGAAACCCGCGTCGGACACGAGAGCCAGAACGGCTCGCCCTTCCGCGACACTGACCACCTCGATGCGCACGAGAGACGCCGGCTCGAACTGCGGGCCGAGCATGATGGAAATGAGCCTGGACGTATCCGACAGGACGTGGACGGTCGCTTGCACCAGGGCCTCGACCTGTCGCATCTTAGCACCCAGTACTCGCTCGATGATCAGGGACTGCGGCTCAGGAACCGGGGTTTCTTCGAGCATGCGGTCGACATAATACCGATACCCCCTATCGGTCGGGACCCTCCCGGCCGACGTGTGGGGCTGCTCTATGTAACCCAGCTCCTCGAGATCGGCCATGTCGTTACGTATGGTCGCGGGGCTGGCGTTGGGGATGTACCGGCGGGAGATGGTTCGCGAGCCGACGGGTTCGGCCGTGGCCACGTAGTCGTCGACGATGGCCTTGAGAATGTACCTTTGCCTGCTAGTGAGTTCTGGCCCGACCATGCCCGCACCCCCTTTCCCCTCGCGGCCTTAGCACTCCCAACCCGAGAGTGCTAATCCTGGCCCCAAAATATCACCCCGCCGAGGCCCGTGTCAAGGAGAGCCGCCCGTGGAAGAGGGTGGTAGCAGGACGTTCTGTTCCTAGTCCAGCCCGCCCGCCAGTATCTGGGCCAGAACCTCGCCGACGGCGTGAGTAGAAGCGAACACTTCTTCGAGGGTGTTCGCCTGGCCTCCGATTTCGAGAAGGATGGTCCGCGCCATGACGTGCTGGTTGTAGCGCTCGTCGCGGACCAGGATGCCGCGCGACAGCCCGGGGTAGCTCTGCTCCATCACGGCGACGAGACGCCTGGCGAAGTCGTAGTTGTCTTCCCAATGGGGGTTGTCGAGGAGCTGGTCGGTCCCGACGATGACGTAGATTGAGGCCATCGAGACGCCGTTAGTGACCACCGTCGTCTTCTCCCGCGGAGGAGCGTCCCTGTGGAGGTCGAGCAGGATCGACACAGTCGGATAGTTCCGCAGGAGGGCGGTCATGGACTCGAGCGAGCGTTCGTAGGCCCCCAGACGGAACCCGTCGCGCTCCAGATCGTGGAACCTCCTACATTGGACGACCGTCACACCGTGGGTGGTAGCCAGGTACCGTCCCAGTTCCTCCCCCACGCGAAGCATGTTGACGGAGGAATCCGTTGAAAAGGCTTCCAAGGTAGAGGTGTCGACGGCCGGGTCGGCGGCCTGCGCCAGGGCGGTCACCACCGGCAAGTAGCTTTCGGAAGTGTGCGTGTGGACGATAGCGATGACGGGATCGCCGGACCCGAAGATGCGGAACTGACCGCCGGCCTCGTCCATCACCGAATCTTCACCGGGCACGCCCATCCAGGCCGGAGGCCGGCTCCCGGCGCCGGGTTGACCGGGATTGAGGCCGCCGCCCGTAACGGCGGAAGGTTGCCCTCCGTCCCCGGCACGGGCGGTAGGCGTACCGGTCGTCGCCCGCCAGCCCGAAGCGAGGATCTCGCCGGCGTAGGAACTCCTGGCCAGGGGCAAGTTGGCGGTCAGGAACGACGTCGGCTGCCCGAGGGAGACCCCGGTCAGAATCTCGAACACCCAAGCGACCAGGCCACCCTCACGCCCTTGACCGGCCGCGGCGTCGGGCGGTTCAGCGACACCGGTCGCGAGTTGCGCGCCGAGCAGGGGGACGCCCAGACGAAGGAACAAGCGGCAGTTCTGGTCCGTGAGGACCTTCTCAGCCAGACCCCCGTCCCCGAGCAGGCCCGCTCCCGGGAGCACGGACCCCAAGGTCAACGCGGCCGCGAGACCCACCGCCACCCACCCGTAGGTGAAACCCTGCTGAGGCCTGCGCCTCGGGAGACTCATTCGCCGGCCCGCCGCCCTCTCCGCCGGACGACCTTCCGGTCGCCGGTCGTTGACAGGTATATGCCGGATGTCTCCCTTTGTAGATAACGAGGCCCCCATCCTCAGGACGGGGGCCCCAAGTCGACCGGTCAAAGGGGCCACAAAGAGCAGCCATTCGTGGCCGGGCCGGCCGACACCTCACCCCGGCCTCGTGCGGCGGTACCCGCGCGAACTACCTCAGTTCAGTCGGAACGATGGCATCGATGATGCCGATAACCAGGGACGCAAGCAGAGCTCCGAGGATGGTTACGCGCATCGTTGGGACGAAGAACTGGGCTGCGTAGATGACCACGGCGGCGGTGATGAATCCGACCACTCCGCGGCTCTGGGGTGATATCCGTTCTCCCAGGATCGCCTCCACGATGTAGCCGATCGCAGCGATGGCCACCGCGGCGATGAGGGCGTTCACGAAACCGGCCACACTGAACCCGGGCAGGACCGCCCCGAGAAACAGCAGCACGAGAGCGGATACCACAAAGCGGACCACCACTCCGAGCCAGGAAGAGCCTCGCACAGGCGTCACCTCCCATCCTACTTGCCAACCTCATGTGAACTAGGGCTTTTGTAGAATGCCCTTGACTCCGACCCTTATGCTGCTCCCCGGTAACCCCGCGCCGCCACCGCTTCTAACGAGGAGAAATGACCTCCGTGGGGGAAGATTATGCCGGGAACGTCCTGGAAAGGGAGGTAGTCCATGGCCAACACAAAATCGGCCGAGAAGCGTGCCAGAGCGGCCCGGCACGCCCGGCAGCGGAACGTATCCGTGAAGTCGAGCTTCCGCACGCTGACCAAGCGGTTTGACGAGCTGCTCGACCAGGATCCGGCGCAGGCGGAAAGGATGCTCCCGAGCGTCCTCTCGGCCCTCGACCAGGCCGCCGGACGGGGCGTCATCCACGCCAACACCGCCGCCCGGCGGAAGTCACGGCTAGCGGCGCGGCTCAGGGCCCGTCTGGCCGAGGGCACGACCGAGAACGGAGGCTCATAACGACCCCGCGCGCACCGTCAGATGTCGATGACCTTAGGCTCGATGTCCGTCGCGGACAGCAGCCGGTTCCCGGTCTCGGTCACGAGTAGGGGCCGTTCCAGGCGGAAGCCACCCACGCCCGGCCGGTTGCATACGATGGCGATCTCCTGGACGTAACCCGGCTCGAGGATGTAGTCGGGCTGGGTGTTGTTGGCTATAGGGAACTGCATGACGCACGGGTACCACTCGTGGCCGAAATGACCGATGCCGTGGCCGTAGCCGGGCAGAACCCACTCGCTCCACCCGTGTTCGCCCACGAAGGAGGCCACCGCCTGAGCCACCTCCCCTAGGCTCCGCCCCGGCTGCATCTCGGCGACGAGGTAGTTCGAGGTGTGGGTGTAGGCTTCGATGACCTCGCTCAGTTCTCCCGACGGTTCGCCCAGGACGTAGTTGTGGGCCACATCGCCCAGCATGAGCCCGTACATGGCGTGAAGGTCGACCAGGACAGGCTCGCCTCTCTGGACGCGCTTGCCCGTGGCGGGGGTGCAGCCCCCCAGAGGGTAGGCGGTGCGGTATCCGCTGGCGACCTCCTGGCCGCCGGTGAAGCTCCAGCCGAACTCACTGCCGGCCTCGCGCATGACACCCTCGGCTATGGCGGCAATCTCCTGCTCGGTGATGCCGACGTGAAGGTTCTCGGCCACCGCCTCTTGAGCCATGTCGCAGATGGCGGCGGCCTGCTGGAGCAGGGCTATCTCGCCGGGTTCCTTGATCAACGTAGCCCGTTCAATAACGTCATTGGCGTTGACCAGTTTGGCCTTTGGCAGCAGAGCCCTCAGGCTCTCGTGCTCTTCGAGGGTGATGAAGCCGTCCGGCAGGTACGCGCTCGACCCGCTCTCGATGCCCACCGTTCCTTCCGCGCAGCCCTTCTCCCTGACGGCCTGCGCCACCACGTCCATCAGCATCATTCCGGGACCGCCGTACATGACCACGTCGGTCAGCCAGCTCTCTTGTGCCAGCCTCCCGTAGTCGAGGAGGAGGGTGACGAGCCTGACGTTCTCGACCCCGCCCTCGGCGGGAACAACGACCGCGCTCCGCCAGGGCACGAAGCCCCCCGAGATGTGCGTGACGGTGTTGAGCCGGGTGCCCACGAGGACGTCGACGCCTCTCTCGCGCAGCCTAGCCTGGAAGCCCTCGATTCTCTTGCGGTAGTCTAAGTGGACCTGCATCTCATACCCCTTCCCCGCGTGGAGTTAGACGGGTTCGCGACGTGCCTGCGGGCGAATAGCTTAGGCGTTCCCTTCACCCACTCCTGCCACTCAGGCGGTGGGCGTGGCGGCGGCGTGCAGGATGAACAGCTCCAGGGCGGTCGCGGGATCCTGGCGGCCCGTCTTCACGTCCAGGTCGATGCGGGCGAGCGCACGCATCATGTCGACCAGCTGCTCACGGCCGTAGCTGCGAGCCTGGGCCAGGTAGTTGCGGACAACCCACGTGGGAAGCCGGAGGCGTGCTTCGATGTCCCGCACCGGCGCACCCTCGGCGAGCATCTCTCGCGTGAGGAGCACCAGGCGGACCTGCCTCGTGACCATGGCCAGAAGGCGCAAGGGCGGTTCGCCTTGTTCGACAAGCCGGCGCAATGACATGACCGCCGCGTGGGATCGGCGGCTCCCGATGTGGTCGACCATCTCGAACACTGACGCCTCGGCTGACGGGGTAGCCGCGGCTATGACGTCTTCGGTGGTCACGCGGGGCCTGTCCGGGTCCCCGTCGCCCGGCCCGGCTACGTAGCTCAGAAGTTTCTTGATCTCCTGCTCCAGGACGGCCAGGCTGGTACCGGACCGCATGACCAGGGCCTGCGACGCGGCGTGGTCCATCACCCCGCCCAGCTCGGCGGCGATTCTCCGTACCCAGACCTCGGCCGTCTTCGGGGTCGCCTCGAGACACCGGATGACGTCGGCAGGGGGCTTGAGCTTCGCCGCGGCCTTGATGAGAGCGCTGGTCGCGGGTAGGTCCACGCTCAGCGTCATGACGAGCCTGGTTCCGGCGGGAATCTCTTCGAGGAGGGCCATCCAGGGTTCGAGTCTCTGCCCCGGCGGAAGGGGCGTCCCGGAGTCGGCCCGCGTGTCACTGTCTTCGCCGGCACCGCCGGGCGAGCCCGTGAACCTCTCGCCGTCGGCCTCGGCCGCGGCCCGGCCGGCATCCTCGTCCCCCCTGTTCTCGCCCCTCGACCCGTCACCCCGCGACTGCACGATATCCTCGGGGTCGCGCACGACGACCAGGCGGCACGCGGCCATCATGGGTGGGGTGAGCGCGGCGCCCCGGACAGCGCCGGGCGTGGCTCCCTGGTGTTCAAAGAAGGCGTAGTTGAAAGCTTCCGTGGAAGGCTCCACGGTGCGGGCCTTGATGGCTCGGACGAGGCGCGAGTGGTAGTAGGACTCGGTCCCGTAGATGAGGTAGACCCGGGCCAGAGGCTCCGAATCGGGCCGCTCCAGGTCGTCGAGTGCCGCCTCAGCGCTACGCAACGGGGTTCCTCCCTCAGGCAGAGCCTGCCGGCACCTCGCCGGCACCCGCCCGCCGGGCTATCCCGAGTTCTACGGCCGACCCACCCTTACCTGTGCGCCGGTGCCGAGTTCAGCCGGCCGGACCCGACCCTCTGGCCGCCGGTGCGCCGGCTGGGGTCACGATGAGGAGGATTCTCTTCCCGGAGAGAAAGGTCCGGACGGCCACCTCCCGCCCGGCCACGGTCACGGTCACGGCTCCGTCCTCATCGGTGGTGAACACCAGGGCGCCCGACGCGGCAAGGCGGCCGACGGTGCCCGGCGATGGGTGCCCGAAGCTGTTCGGCCCCACGCTGACGACGCACACGGCCGGTCGGACCCGGCTCAGGAACCTACCGCTCGTGGAGTAGGCGCTCCCGTGGTGGCTGACCTTCAGGACCGTGGCGGTCAGGA
>QZJP01000019.1 GCA_003599345.1 Bacillota bacterium
AGGAGTCCGGCTGGAGACGGGCCGCGACCGGGACGGCGATGCTTGTGGGGGTGGTCCTGCTGACGAGCGTGACCGGTCCGCCCGAAGCCAAGCCCTTCCCGGGAGGGTGGCGGCCCCTCATCATCGGCTACTTCGAGAACGGGTGGAGCGAGGTCTTCGGCGACTCGTTCCCCGCGCTGCAGAGGCACGCGGAGCAGATCGACATCGTCATGCCCTTCTGGTATTCGATCCACCCGAGTGGCGACATCGAGGACCGCGGGGCGAGGCCTGAGGTCGTGGAGTTCGCCCACAGCCAGGGGATGCTCGTCGCCCCTCTGGTCAACAACGCCAAGATCGGGACGACCGCGGCGTTCCTCGTGGATCCGGCCGCCAGAGAAGAGGCCGCCCGGGTCCTGCGACGCATCGTGGACGAGATGGGCTACGACGGGGTTCATATGGACTTCGAGCGCATCCCAGCCCGCTGGCGGGAGGAGTACACGTCGTTCATAGCCGAGATCAAAGCCGCCCTGGGGCCGGGAAAGCATCTCTCGGTGGCGGTGTTCCCGCAGGTCGATGTCCCGGAAGCCATCAGCGGGGCCCACGACTACGCGGCCCTAGCGGGGCTTTCGGACTTCATCGTCCTCATGGGCTACGACCGTCACTGGGCCGGCGGAACCCCGGGACCGGTGTCACCCTACGACTGGATAGAGCGGAACATCAACTACGCTCTCTTCGACCAGGGCGTGCCCGCCGACAAGCTCGCGCTCGCCGTGGGTGGCTACGGCTACGATTGGCCCAGGGGAGGGGGCCGGGCGACGGTGGTTCCCTCTCGGCTCGCCCCCAGCCTGGCGGCCAGGCGCGGAGCTACAGTCGAGTTCGATTCCGAGAGCCGTAACCCCCACTTCACCTACTACGATGGATCCGTGCGGCACGACGTGTGGTTTCAGGACGAGCGGGTCATGGCTCAGAGGATAGCCCAGGCGCGAGAGCACAAGCTGATAGGCCTTGCCATCTGGCGGCTCGGCTACGAGACTCCCCAGACCTGGACGGTCCTACGGGGCGAGGTCGGCCTGAGGGCCGGGCCCGGCCGGTGACGCCCCTCGTCCCTCACGGCCGCGACTTCCCCGCCTTCCGCATCCCTGTCCCAGGAGCGGTTATCGAACTCTGGGGCTTCTTGACAGCCAACATGGTTAGAGCGGTAACCTGGTTACGGACACGTAGTCAACCTGCCGCGAAGGCGGCGGCTCACGATGAGAGAGGACCGCATCGAGACCCTTAAGAGCATCATCCGTGACCTCCCTGCCGGGGGCGACCCCGAGCGCCTTCGGGTCCGGTTCGCTGAGGCCGTGGAGGACGTGTCGGCGACGGAGATTGCCGAGATGGAAAGAAGGCTCATCGCTGAAGGCCTGTGCGGAGACCGAGGTGAAGCGCCTGTGCGACGCTCACGCGCTCGTGGTGCGCGATGTCCTGGACCGGCAGGAGCCCGTCCGGGTGGACGTGGGTCACCCGCTCGACACGATGAAGCGCGAGAACGAGGCCTTGTCCTCGGTCATCGCGTCGGCGCGGCGGGCGGCGGAGCGGCTTGACGGCCTACCGGACGACGGAGTGCCGGAGGAGACCCGGCGAGAACTCGCTACTCTCGTCGAGCGGCTCGGGGAGGTCGACAAGCACTACCTCCGCAAGGAGTGCCAGCTGTTCCCCGTCCTCGAGAAGCACGGAGTCGTGGCCCCGCCGAAAGTGATGTGGGCCGTGCACGACGACGTCAGGATGATGCTCAAGAAGGCACGGGAGGCCGTCCGTGGGGGTGCTCTCTCCCGACCGGCTCAGGCTCCTTCTCGCCCACCTGCCCTTCGATGTGACCTTCGTTGACGAGAACGACGAGGTCCGCTTCTACTCCGAGGGCGACAGGGTCTTCCCGAGGAGACTGGGGGTGATTGGCCGCAAGGTCCAGAACTGCCACCCACCCAAGAGCAATCACGTCGTGAAGCGCATCCTGGAGGCGTTCCGGGCCGGCGAGAGGAGCGTCGCCGAGTTCCGGCTGGAGCTGGGAGGCAGGTTCATCCACATCCGGTACTTCGCCGTACGCGACGCGGAAGGTGCCTACAAGGGAGTCCTCGAGGTGGTTCAGGACGCGACCGCCGTCCGGAGTCTGGAGGGCGAGAGGCGGCTTCTCGACTGGTAGTCGCCTACTCGGCTATGACGGCGTCCAGGGCCATCGTCCCGGGCAGTCGCCTAGGTTCGACGAGCCGGGCCGCCGTGCGCCAGGAGATGTCCTCCAAAGCCTCACCGTGCGGAGCGATGCTCCCGGGAAGACGGTAAAGGCGCGAGATCGGGTAGGCCATTCCCATGGGGTGGTCCGACCCGAAGACGATCCGGTGGCTCCAGCGGTCCAGCAGGGCCTGCATGTCGTCTCCGGGAGGCGTCCCCGGGGCCGTCAGGGACAGGACGTTGGTGGCGTCGAGGTAGAGGTTCTCGTACCTCTCCAAGAGCTCGGGCCAGTCGGAGAGATCAAGGTCCGGGTAGAGCATGTGGGCCGCGACAACCTTGAGGCCCGGATAGCGCCGAGCCAACCCGAATACCGCCTCGACCAGGCTCCTCTCGCCGTAGAACTCCGAGAACCCGGTATGAACGACGAGCGGGCGCCCGCTCTCCTCCGTAGCCGCCAGGGCCCGGGCCAGTCTGGGGTCGAGAGGATCCAGTCGCTGGACATACGGATGTAGCTTGAGCCCGGCCAGGTCCAGGGCCCCGAAGGCCCGCTCCACAACGGCCCCCGGGTCGTCGTCGGCGGCGTGCACCGACGCGAAGGGGATGATCACCGGGAGGGCGGCCGGGGCTTGTTCACCGGGTGCGGCGCCGCCCGGTGGGTAGGCGTCGGCGAGTGCGCGCTGCCAGCGGTTGATCTCCTCGCTCTGGCCTGGGCGGAGTGGGTAGAAGAGGTTCCAGAGGGCGCCCACCCGCTCGGCCTGGAACTCGCCGAGAAGCTCCGTCACGCGTACGTCCTCCGGAAGGTCGGCGTAGTCGGGGACGACTCTTCTTATCCATCTGATGCCGGAGGCCGTCCTTTCCGGGGTCATCAGGTGGGCGTGGGCGTCCAGGCGGTGGCGGGCTGCTTTGTGGCCGGCAGTCACTTGTCAGCCGCCTTCCCACCGGGCCCTGGCCGAGGGCGGGCGTCCGGGAACAGAGGGTTAGCGTAGCAGTAGAGGCATCCGCTTGGGCACGGGTGGCTGGAGTACCAGGCCAGGTCGATGGAACGCGTGCAGCCGCAGTGGGCGCGCTGGCCGGCGGCCTGCTCCCGGCTGGCGACGAGGCCAAGCGGGTGAAGGCGGGTGAGGAGCCGCCCGTCGACACAGGCTCGCGGAGGGCGGGTCCCTTCGCAACAGAACTCGAGGGACAGGCCGGCCGCGGCCGCTTCCTTCTCGAGGGTGGCGACCGCTCTTTCGCGCTGCTGACCAGCCGGGTCGACGAACTCAAGACCGCGTTCGCGAAAGCGCCGGACCACCTTCGAATAGGCTGAGGCGAGGCTCGTCTTCACAAGGCCGACTCCGGACCTCCTGGCCTCCTCGGCAATCTCGCGGAAGAACCCGAGGTTGGAGCGGACCGGGCCATCGTCCTCCTCCCGCCAGTGGAGGATGGGGTCGATGCGCACAGAGACACGCTCAGGGGAGCCCAGCAGATCGATAAGCCGGGGGAGGGACCGGAGGGTCTTCTCAGCGGGTGGGACTCGAGGTTCGAATCGCGTCCCGCCGAGGCCGGTGATCGTCACCTGAGCGGTCACGAGGTCGTAGCGGCCCAGGACCGATATCAGGGGCTCCTTCAGCATGGCCTCGGGGAACTTCGTCACCACGACTATGGAGTGGACTTTGTCAGGTGGATAGCGCGCCTCGAGGGTCCGGACAAGGTCCCCTGGGTACCAACGGACCATGTCGGTTCGCCTCGAGACGCTGAGAACGGGAAGGCCGGTCGTCCTGGAGGGCATCGGGACCTCCTGCTACCCTGAACGTGATGAGCGGCTCCCACGGCCTGGCGCGGCCCTGCGGTGCGGTCGGGTCGAGCCCGGCCCGGGTCTAGCCGGTCCGGCCCGTCCCCACAGTGGGAGTCCGGGTGTGCCGGCCGGAACGGTCCGTCTTCATATCAGACCGCAAAGGATACGTGTGCCAACGCTGGGGTTCGGCCACCGCGTGGAGGATGCCGGCGAGCCGGAACCAGTAGATCATGAACCTGAACGGCGGCATCACCACGACAATCCAGGCGATGGCCCGAAGCCACGCCCGGTCCGATGGGCCGACGTACTGATAGGCGGCCAGGAAGAACAATATCTCTATCAAGATGTAGGCCACGTACATGGCCACGACGGCCATGAGAACGACGGCCGGGCTGTAACCGATGAGGAATAGGAAGGGGAGGAGGAAGGTCCAGACGAGCCTTGGGAAGGCGAGGGTGTGGTCGGCCAGCAGTATCCTCCCGGACGTGTTCCGGAAGGGTCCGGTGACCCCGGCTTGTTCGTCGGAGTGAAGGGCCGTGACCTCCACCTGGCCCCTCTGCCAGCGGAGGCGCTGGGAGTAGAGCGCGGCCAGGGAAGGAATCGGCTCGACATAGGCGACGGCGGAGTCTACGCACTCCAGGGTGGCCCCCGGGCGGCGTCTTCTGATCCTGTCCCTGAGGTCGAAAGTCAGCTTCGTATCCTCCGACACCGTGAGGCTGTCGTAGAGGTAGGAGTCCTCGAGGAGCGACTCGCGCCTGAAGGCGGAGAACGCGCCCGAGAGCGTGTAGAGCGAGTTGACGAGCGATTGGTAGCGTCGACCGACCCTGAACGCGCTCAGGTACTCGAACGCCTCACAGACGTGCAGTATCCGCATCAGCGGGCTCGCTTGGCGCTTGACCCGGGAGACCGCTATGGCCCCCGTGGCGGCCGCGAGTCGCGGCCGGTACTCGAAGTTGCGGACCATCTCGTACACGGCGTCCGGGGCCAGGGACACGTCGGCATCGACCGCCAGCAGGTACTCACCGACGCTTGAGTATATGCCCGCGTTCAGGGCGGCCGCTTTCCCGGGCCGCTCGATGCTTATCCAGGCCAGCCTGAGCTCGGGGTGCTCGTCCTGGAACCGCGCGAAGACGTCGAAGCAGTCATCGGTACTGCCGTTATCCACGCAGATGACTTCCATAGAGCTCAGCGGGTACTCCTGGCCGACCAGCGAAGCGAGAGTCCGCCCGAGAGTGTGGGAGCCGTTGTAGATGGGGATGACGACGGTCACCAGGGGGAAGCGCTCAAGGGGCGGAAGGAGTGACCGCCGCCGGTCGAGGCGCCCGCGACCGCCATTGGGGCTGGGGGCCCCCGCTTCCCTGAGTTCGGCACGGATCCTCCGCCCACGAGCCGACTCGCCCATCCATATGCTGATGAGTTGCAGCACGGCCGCCAGGCCGTCGACCATGAGCGGGACGAGCAGCCAGATTGCCCAGAAGAGAAGCAGGCTCGTCGTGTTGGTTGCGAACAGCACGACCAACTCCTTCGGCGCGGCCGATCTTCAGTGTGGAACCCGGCTCCTCGCCCTCACAGGGAGGACTGGGCTATATCCACACGCTCACGCACCGTCTTAAGGGCGGCTCTCGTGAAGACGAACCAGTAGACCGCAACGACCAGAATGAAGAAGACTCCTCGCCCGATGACAGTGTGGGCCAGGAAGATGGTGTTCTTCCCCCCGAAGTGCAGGAAAGCGATGATGACGAGCAAGCGGATAATGTTGATCACATACGTGGCCGCGATACCCCCCACCATCAGACCGAGCCGACGCGCTCCCCCAAGGCCTGGGTAGAAGATGAGGAGAGCGGCGAAGGCCGCCAGCTCCAGGAGGCCTGAACACTCTATGCCGACCTCGATGATAGTCCAGCCCACCCTGCCGACCACGACCAGGACCAGCAGCGTCCCGGGGGCGTTCCTGAACACGAGGGTGGGGATGCCGAGGTAGCCGGAGACCACGTGGGCGTGTTCCGCGGTCAAGGTCTCCAGGGACCGCTCCACCACAGTCCCCCGCGCGGCGGTGAGGAAGAGCAGGCTGAAGCCGACCGTGGCCAGGACGTAGTAGGGCAGCCAGAGCCGGCGGACCCGGAGGTAGACCACCAGGACGGCCCAGATGACCGCAGAGACCGCCCACAGCGTCACCGGCCTCCCACCGCCACCGCCAGTGCTCCGCCGCGAAGTTTCCTCCGGATGCCGAGATAGGCCAGGGTCACGCCGATTGCCAGCAAGAGGAGCGTTCCCACCGGTCCCGCGGCCGGGACCGGGGCCCAGTCCACTGTCTGGGTGAAGTCCTGTTGCGGATAGCCGAGCTGGTTGAGTGGGTTGTTCAGAGTGGCGGCGAAGAACAGCTTGATTGCCTGCCCGGGCTCGAGAGCCGGGCGGAAGGCGCTGAACGGGACGCCGAACTCGACGTATAGACCACCCTTGCCGGTGTCTTTGCTATAGGGCTGACCCCAGCGGGGCCCGTCCCCGGTCGTGCCCTGGGACCCGTCTGTGGTTTGCCACAGGAACAAGGGTTCACCCGGCACCGGCATATAGTCACCGAGCTTCTTGGGGTCGTCCTTGCCGTCGTGGTCACTCGGGCCGAACACCGCCTCGGCCCTGACGAGGTAGACGCGGACGTAGGGCTCCGTGAGAAGGCCGCTCTGGTCTCTCGGGGGGTTCGGGGTGAACGCGCAGTAGAGGATGAAATCGCTGCTGTCGACCGGGTCGACCTCGTGTGGGGCGTACGGCATCGTAGCCGCGTCCGCGGGCGGGATGGGGTCCTGGAAGCCCTGGAACCGGTACATGGGCTCGTCGTTCTTGTCGTCGGGGTCGAACGGCACCCAGTGGTTGTTGTTGAAGTCGAAGAAGACCCCGTAGTAGACGAGCTGCTCAATGCCGTCCTTGGTCCCGCCCGTGTCCTGCGGCCAGCGGTCGACGCGGAAGTAGAGCCAGGACTCGCCCTCGTTGGTTGCCAGGTAGGCGTACTGGATGTCCTCCATGAACTGGATGCTCTTCTCCCACCACGGTTCGTCGTCGGGGTCCGGGGCCTTCACCCAGGGGTCGGGTATCCTAATGTGGCCGGTCCAGTCCGTGAAATCGCCGTCCAAGGTGATGTCAGCGGCCCACACCATGGGCGAGCCGGCCACCAGCAAGCCGGGAACGAGAACAGCCAAAGCCAGGAGCTTCTTGGCGCCCGCCGTCTTGCACCGTTGCGCTCTCATCGGGGCAAAGAAGCCTCCTTCCGCCGATGCCGGACCGAGCCTCGCCTCGTGACGGCGTAGCCCAAGACCAAGAGACCGGTCAGCGCGGAGACGATGGCCGAGATCCCCGCGGTAGGGGCCGGGCCCGCCTCGAGTCTTATCAGGTGCAGGCCGGGTCCGGCGGTAATGGCAACCAGCTTCTCCACGCTTGACGCCGCTACCTCTACACCGTCGACCCGGACGACGAGCGAGTCCATAGCCGCGAACGGCAGCACTATCTTCCGGCCCGCGGCGGCCTCCGGCACGACCAGGGAGAAGCTGTAGCCGGAAGACCCGGCCCTATAGCCCCCGAGCGGTAGGGCCTGGCGGTCGGGGACGGCCCCCGGCTCGACCCCGAGGAGGTCGGCGAAAAGGCCAATGGCCTCGGGGTCGCGGGTGAGGTAGGCGTGGTAAGGCAGGTTGATTCCGACGAACTGCACGTCCCGGCCCTCGACCGCTCTTGAACCAAGGACGGCCGCCGTCTGGCCGAAGCAGAGAAACGAGATGTCGATGCGGTCCAGACCTTGGGGCGTCAGGGCCACCCACGGGTCGAATTCCTTGGACAGGGGTGCGAAGACGACGCTCCGGTCCGCGGCCTCCATCGCCGGCATTTCGGTAAGCGAGATGCGCTCGCCTACCACGCCGAGAAAGTCGGGTCTGTTGCTGAGGGTGTCGCTCGGAAACCGGGTCAGGTCGACAATGACGCGACCGCCGCCCCTGAGGTAATCGCGAACTAGCTCCTCAGCGGAGTCCCGTGAGTCCCACTCGACCCCCGTGAGGAAGATTGTCTCGTACTGAGCCAGCTCCTCACTTGTGTAGCTGGTGATGTCGGCCCGGCCCGTTTCCACCTCGGGGAACATCATCGAGATAATCCCCGCGAGGCGCCCGATGGCGGCAACGCGGTAAGGGCTGACGTAGGCCTGGGGGCGGGCGGGTCGGGAGACAAGCGTGAGCGTTCCGAACCGGGCCGGATCGTCATACCCTTGGGCGGTGGCGGCTTCCATAAGGTCGTTGGCTGCAAGCCACCTGGCCCCTATCACGATGTCGGTGGCCCCGCACTGCCAAGCCCGGTCCACGGCATAGGCGAAGTCCCCGTGTTCGAGAGCGCTGTTGATGAGCACGAGTTGCGGGCCGAGGGCGGCTCCCTGGTACGCGAACCCATAGACTTGCTCCCGCCCGCCCTCGTCCGTGAGGTCGTAGGCCGCCTGGGACGTCAGATGGCTCAGGTCGAAGAGCGCGACCCTCCAGCCGGAGGCCCGCGACGACAGCTCCCGCGAAACGGCAAGGATCTCCGGGTCCCGTTCACCCACCTCGACCATGCCCTGCGTGGCGAACACGCTGACCGGGGCGAGGGCGATGATGACGGCGGCGACACCGACGTACGAGCGACCTCCGCCCAGAGCCCCCAGTTCACCTTCGCGCGGGCACGCGAGAGAGGCCAGGAGCGCTAAGGGCACGAGGCTCGCGAAGCGGCTGGGCCAGATGAGGTGACTCAGGGGCAGGGCCATATACAGCGGAAGCAAGGCGGGGACCGTGATGATGAAGCCCACCAGGCCGCACACCCAGAGGGTCTTCGAGAGCGGCGCGCGTCCCCGCCAGGTGGCCAGGACCAGGACCAGGAGCAGGACGGTCATCCCGCCGGCCGCCAGGGCTCTCGGCTCCACGAGCTGGAAGATGCCCGCCTGCCCCAGGATGGCCTCGCGTATGGCAGACGCGGGTATGGAGACGATCCCACCCGTGAGGCTGGGCACTAGCCACCAGGAGGACCCGAGGACAGCGAGCACCAGGAGGGCGGCGCCGCGCACGACGGCGCGGTAGGAGACGCCCGACATGAACCAGTAGACAAGGCAGAAGCCCGCCATGGCCAGGCACACCATGGCCCCAATCATTGCGTGGCACAGGATGACGAGCTGCAGGGCCAAGAGGAAACCGAGACCGGACCACGGCCACCGCCTGAGCTCGAGGCTGTCGAGGAAGGTCAGTAGGATGAGGGGCAGCAACGCCGTGGAGAGGACTCGGGGTAGATTCCCGTCGGCGACCGCCACCCAGACGTGATCAGGCCAGACCGTCCATGCCAAGGCGGCCGCCGTGGCGCCGAGCCACCCGAGCCTGCCGGAGTACAGGAGCCAGCTGAGTCCGCCGAAGGCCGCGGCCAGGGGTATGAACCAGGCCCCCGCCCCGAACACGCTCCCGGCCACACGACCCAGAGCCGCAAGGACGTAGATGGGTAACGGCGACCAGTAGCGGAACAGCTCCAGGCCATCGTACCACCAGGGCAGAAGCGCCGGGTAGACCCGGCCCTGGGATATCTCGTCCGCCAGGTACTGGGCCTTGAAGAGATGGCCCCAACTGTCCCAGCCGGTCGGGTAGGCCGTCGCGGGGTCGGCCAGCAGGAGCTCCCTGTAGGCGACCGCCACGAAGACGACAACCACAATTACGGAGACCGCGGGAGCGAGAAACCGGGCCGCGACAGGTTTCGGCCGGAGGGACGCCCGCTCGGTAAGCGGGTGAACGCTCATCCCGAATCGCCCTTCCGGGTCTCACCGGGAGCTAGACGTGACCGGCCCGGTTGCCAAGTCGCCGCCACCTCATATCGAGCCTCGGCGTCCGGCCCGCCGGGCAGGCGCGGGACGGCTGTCGCGGCGCCGGGCAGGGGGGTCCGCACGGTAATCCCCTTCGTCGGGGCCTCCCAGAGGGTGACGTCGAGCACCCTGACGCCTAGGCGTTTGACCTCGGCGCCGACCGCCCCGTAGAGGAACCTGGCTATGTTCTCAGTGGCGGGCGCGTAGCGGTCAAAGGGCTCTAGATCGTTGAGAAACTTGCCCTCGTAGGGCCTGATGGCCGCCCGGATGGCACGGTCGAGATCCGCGAACTCCACGGCCGGGTCCCCGGACTCGGCGGCAAAGTCCGCGGCAAGGCGGACTTCCAGGCGCCACGAGTGGCCGTGTACCGGACTCGACTCACGCCCGAACGAAACCCGATGTTTGGCGTTGAGGAAGAAGGTCAGGTGAATCACGTAACCGGTTTGGGCCGTCGGAGCTTGCACCGCACCGTTTGACGACATGCCCGCACCTCCGAAACCGATTCAATTCGTGTTAGTGGCTCCATAACCTGCCCGGGATTCGAATCCGCGCAAACACTGAGCGATTGGATACCCAGAATGGAGTTCTCTTTGAGAGGTGAGAGATGGAGAGAGGTGAGAGATGGAGAGAGGGGCCATCCCGGCCGGCGGCAAGGGCCCCTGCGCAGTCACAATCCCTCGGCGCTGGCGGGGTTCAGAAGTCTTGCTCCACAACCCCGCGGCACTTGGAGTAGATGTCGGAGGCCGCCGTGTAAGCGTCCCGCGCGTCCTGCTGCTCGTAAAGCTTCGTGGCTGGGATGTCCTTCTTCTCATCGCCGTAGAGGCTCTTTGAGCGGTCTTCGGCTAGGGAACGGGCCATCCTGGCCATCTTGTGCACTTCGGAACCGTCCAGCCCGAGTTTCTGGAGGTCATCCCGGTTCTCGTGGAGGGCTTTCCCCAAGTCGTGGACCTTTGGGGGTTCGTTTCCGGTCGCCAGGAGAAGGGCCTTGATGGATAGTTCGCTCGCGTCCTGAGACGTCCGGACAGCGAAGGCCCAGTTTCCATCGTCGGCCGCCCGCTTGGCGCTCTCGAGACTGCTTTCGGCTTGCCTCAGAAGTCCTTTGGCCATTTCCTTGTGGGTCATCTCCCCGGTGCCTCGCTCTCAGGGGCCGTACTCATCGAACCGTCCTCAAGTCAGAAGGTCTGCAGAAGCTTTCCGCTCCGGCTGCTGCAGACCCCTACACAACCCATGACAACCTTTCGGCTGCCATGGATCATCTCGAGGCCTGCAACAACCTTTGCTCGACTGCCACGGATCCCCTCGGAACCCGCAGTGACCTCTCGGCCACTGCGAATCCCTACGGAACCCGTGACAATCTTCGCTCGACCACCGGCAGTCCTGCTCGAGCCTAGAGTGACCGGTCAGGGCCACTCTAGACCCATCTCGAACCGCCGGTGATCTGCGCGCCGGTCGAGGCGCCCCCGGGAACCCGGTTCGACGGAGGAGTCGGGTGGGAGTGACCTGAAGAGCGTCAGGTGTCACCAGCCGTCGGATTCCGCGAACCATAAGAGAGGCGTCTGGACCTTTGCTCGGCCCCGAAGGGCCTTAGCCGGGCCTCTGCAGACCGGTGTTAGTGTTGCCTGCGGCAGGGGCGGTTAAACGCCGGGACGCAGGAAAGGACACCCACACCTTGAACCCTTGAGCCGCGACGGAGGCTCTGGCGAGGGCCTTTTCCGTACTGGAGAGGTGACGACATGGATGCAGCGCGCGAGGGCAAGGCTTGAGGAGTTGGGCATCACTCTGCCGGAGGTGGCAAAGCCTGTCGCCGCCTATGTCCCGGCAGTCCGCACCGGCTCCTACGTGTACGTCTCGGGGCAGGTACCGGTCGTCGGCGGCAAGCCCGTAGCGACCGGCAAGGTCGGGGCCGAGGTGCCGGTCGAGGTGGCTAAGGAGGCGGCTCGCGTCTGCGCCGTGAACTGCCTTGCGGCCCTGGCCGACGTCACGGGAGACCTGGACAAGGTCAGGCGGATAGTCAAGCTGACCGGCTATGTGGCCAGCGCTCCGGGGTTCACGGGGCAGTCCGCCGTCGTCAACGGAGCGTCGGAACTCCTCAGGGACGTCTTCGGCGGGGCCGGTGAGCACGCGCGCGCGGCGGTAGGCGTGTTCGAGCTTCCTCTCGGGGTCCCGGTGGAGATTGAGTTGATAGCCGAAGTGGAATAGGAATAAGGCATTCGGAGGGATAGGGTGATGTCGTCCGATAGCGGATTGAGTCTGGGGACGTCCAAGAGCCGGCGCGCCCTCGTGGTCACGGACATGCTCAACGACTTCCTCGACCCGCGGGGAGCGTTGTTCTGCGGCGAGGCGGGACGAGCCATCGTGCCCGTGGTCGCCGCGCGGATAGACGAGGCGAGGAGGCTGGGTGAGCCCGTCATCTACATAATGGACGAGCACCGCCCGGATGATAGAGAGTTCGAGATGTTCCCGCCGCACTGCGTGGCCGGGACGAGGGGGGCCGCGGTCGCTGACGAACTACGCCCCAGAGAAGGCGACATACTCATCCCCAAGCGGCGATATAGCGCCTTCTTCGGAACCGACCTCGACCTCTATCTTCGGGAACTCGGCGTGAAGGAACTGGTGCTGGTAGGCGTGTGCACGAACATCTGCGTCTACTTCACCGCCCTCGACGCCAGGATGCTGGGCTATGAAGTCACTGTGCTGAGAGACGGCGTGGCGTCTTTCGACGAGGAGGCCCACCGGTTCGCTCTTGAGCAGATGAAGAGCGTTCTGGGAGTCAAGCTAGCCTGAACTTGCGGGAGGCTCTGAATTGCCGGATGTGGACAGTGGTAAGGCCAGCGGGGCCGGCCGCGAGGTCGTGAAACCCGATCTGGTGCGGGACCTCGCGGCCGTCAGAGATTTCACCGTCAGCCCCGACCGCATGTACTACGCGGCGACCCACGAGGAGATCACGTCCGGGCTCACTACGGACATCTACTTCGTGCGGACGATGGAGATCCTGGAGCACCTAGGCCTCGCTGGGACCCCGGTAGTGGCGGAGGTGTTCTCCAGCCGCCGGGGGATGATGGCCGGCAACGACGAAGCGGCCAACCTGCTCCGGGGCCGGGGGGTCGAAGCGTGGGCCCTCCCCGAGGGCGAGTGGTTCGACGACCACGAGGTCGTCATGAGGATCGCCGGGCCCTACCGGGCTTTCGGTCCCTGTGAGACTCCCTTACTCGGGATCCTCGCCAGCTCGTCCGCGTGGGCCACGGCGGCAGCGGAATGCCGAGAGGCGGCCGGAGACAAGCCGTTCATCTGTTTCGGCGCCCGCCATCTGCACCCGGCGGTGGCTCCGGTGATGGAGCGTGCCGCCGTCGTGGGGGGAGCTCGGGGCGCGAGCTGCATCCTCGCCGCAAAGCTCATGGGAGCCGAACCGTCGGGGACCATCCCGCACGCCGCCATGCTGATCGCGGGCGACACACTGACGGTGGCCGAGACCTACGACCGCATAATGCCTGAGGATGCCCCTCGTATCGTGCTCGTCGACACCTTCCATGACGAGGCGGAGGAGACGCTCCGAATAGCGCGGAAGCTGGGCCGTCGCCTGGCAGGTGTCAGGCTCGATACCCCCGGCGAGCGCGGTGGCGTGACGCCGGACCTTGTCCGGGAAGTGCGGGCCAGGCTTGACCAGGAGGGCTACGATCACGTCAAGGTGTTCGTCTCCGGCGGGCTTGACCCTGAGCGGATCAGATCTCTCGGAAGCGCGGGAGCCGACGCTTTCGGGGTGGGATCCTACATCTCGCGTGCCAAGCCGATAGACATGACCATGGACATCAAGGTCGTGAACGGAAGACCCATCGCCAAGAGGGGTCGCATACCAGGCATAACCCCGACCCGGAGAATCCGGAGGATGCTCTGATTCCCGGTAGGCGTTTCCGCGGGCGTCACGGCTTGGACGCCGCAGCGTTCGCGGACCCCACGGGCATTGTGCGCCGTCCGCCCTCCGTGGTATTGTGGGGTAGCGGCACGGCAAGCGCGGGCCGGCACCGGCCCTGACTGAAAACTGAACAGCTCTCGCCGTCGAGGTGCCTCTCGCCGCAAGGCCGGAGGAGAATAGGGAAGCCAGTGTGAGTCTGGCGCGGTCCCGCCACTGTGACCGGGGAGCCGAGGGTGCGCATCCACTGTGGGCACGGGCCTTGAGCGAAGGCCAGCGAGACGCCCGCGGGAAGGAACCCAAGGCCGCGATCCGGGAGCCAGGAGACCTGCCCCGACGGTGTCGCGCTGGACCTTCGACGGAGAGGGGGCGTGGCAAGCCAGGTTGTCGTTTCCACCCCGGCCCGCGAAGTCCGGGGTTTTCGTTTGCCTTCGGGCACGGGACTCCGGCGCGAGCCGGGAGTAAGCATAGTCGCCGGGAGGTTAAGCGCCGGCAGACAGAGGGGGTATGCAGGTTGATGCGCAACGGACGCGGCGGGCGAGGACTCGCTTGTCTCGCCTTGGCCGCTACAGTGATTCTGGCCGCCATGGCCGCAGGCGGGTGCAAGTCCGGGGGTCCGGGAACCGTGGTGGATGACGCCGGGCGCTCGGTGACCCTCGAGCGCGTGCCGGAGAAGATCGTATCCATGGCGCCGTCCAACACTGAAATACTGTTCGCCATAGGCGTCGGGGACAAGGTCGTGGGAGTAACGAGCTATTGCACTCACCCGCCCGAAGCTCTGGCCGTGGAGAAAGTGGGGGACGCCTGGAACCCCGACTACGAGAAGATCGTGTCCCTCGAGCCTGACCTCGTCCTGGCCGTGGGGACGGCGGACAGCGACATCGTCAGGGCCCTCGAGAACTACGGGCTGACGGTGTTCGTCCTTCAGGCCTCGACCCTGGCCCAGGTGGCAGACGACATCGAACTCGTGGGCAAGGTCACGGGGGCCGAGGCACGCGCGGCCGAAGTCGCGGGTGAACTGCGCGCGAGGATGCGAGCCGTCGGCCTGGAACTCTCCGACCTGGGGGACGCGGAGCGCCCGAGTGTCTTCTGGGTGCTCGACAGCTTGCTCTGGACGGTGGGGCCGGGTTCGTTCATCGATGACCTGATAGACCTGGCCGGCGGCTACAACATCGGCCGGAGCCTGGGGCTCGCTTACGGGCAGTTCAGCATGGAGAGCCTCCTCGAGGCCGATCCCGACGTCATCATCATCCCGGTCCTCGACGCGGCCACGCCGGAGGCTCTGGCCGCCATCGACGGGTGGGACACCTTGACGGCGGTGGTGAACGGGCGGGTCTACCAGATCGACCCCGATGCGGTGTCGCAGCCGGGGCCGCGTGTTGTCGACGCGCTCGAGCAAGTAGCCGCGTTGCTTCACCCGGACCTGTTTGGGGACTGATAGCTTGGAAGCTCCGGTCGGAGGAAGGTCCCACACGCAAGATCGCCCGGCGCGCCCCGCGGGGCGCCCGGCCCCGCAGCGGACCAGGCGGGGGATAGCCCTGGCGGTTCTCGGCGCCGGGCTTGTTGTGGCCGGGGGGTTCGGGGTGACCGTCGGTTCGGTCTCCCTCCCCCCGGGCGAGGTCCTGTCTATCCTGATGTCGAAGCTGCCCTGGCTGACCACGGACAGGCTACCGTCGTGGCCTTCGTCGCACGAAGCCATAGTGCTGACCCTCAGACTACCGAGGGTCCTCCTGGCAGGCGTGGTCGGGGCCTCGTTGGCCGTCGCCGGAGGAGCCTTTCAGGGCCTTTTCCGGAACCCCATGGCCGATCCCTACATCATCGGGGTATCGTCCGGAGCGGCCCTGGGAGCGTCCCTCGCTATCGCGCTCGGCGTTCCCGTCACGGTCACCGGCCTCGGCGGCGTACCTCTGGCGGCGTTCGCCGGAGCCGTGGCGGCGGTCTTACTTGTCTACGCTATCGCCAGAGTCGGACGGGAGGTGCCGGTCGGCAATCTCCTGCTTTCGGGAGTGGCCGTCGGGGCTTTTCTCTCGGCCCTCGTTTCTCTGGTGGTCGTCTTCAGCCGCAACCACATCGAGGAAATCGTGTTCTGGCTGATGGGCAGCCTGGCAGGTCGCGGATGGACGCACCTCGGCGCGGCCGTACCGTATCTCGTCGTCGGCAGCCTGATCCTGCTCTACCTCGCCCGAGACCTGAACGCGCTGCTTCTCGGAGAAGAGGAGGCCGCGCATCTGGGAATCGACGTCGAGAGGACGAAGAAGCTCATTCTGGGCGCGGCCTCCCTGTTGACGGCCGCGGCCGTCGCCACCTGCGGCGTCGTCGGGTTCGTCGGGCTGGTCGTCCCGCACATCGTCCGACTCATGGTCGGCCCCGACCACCGCTCCCTCCTCCCAGTTTCCGCGGCCGCCGGGGCCCTGCTGATGATCCTGGCCGACCTCGCCGCGCGTACGGTCATCCGGCCCGGGGAGTTGCCGATAGGGGTGGTGACTGCGCTTCTGGGCGGCCCGTTCTTCCTCTACCTTCTCAGACGGTCAAGGAGCCGGGTGCTGTGAGAGACGGAGCCGGACTTCGGGTAGAGAACCTCGCGGTAGGCTACGGCTCGGACTCGGTGCTTCAGGGCGTGGAGATGGAAGTCGCTCCGGGGCAGTTCGCCGGGCTGATCGGGCCCAACGCCAGTGGGAAGTCGACCTTCCTCAAGGCGGTCAGCCGCGTGCTGAGACCCCGGAGCGGCCGCGTGCTCGCCGGCGGGAAGGACGTGTGGAGGGACCTCAGCCGGCTTCAGGCGGCCCGTCTGATTGCCGTGGTACCACAGGACTTCCCGCGGGACTTCCCGTTCACCGTGGAGGAGACCGTCCTTCTCGGGAGGATTCCTTTTGTCGACCGGATACGCGGTGAGCGGCCGCCCGACCGGGCCCGGGCCTGGCAGGCCATGGAGGCCACCGGCACTCTGGCTCTCCGCGACCGCCTGTTCTCGGAATTGGCCGGGGGAGAGCGGCAGAGGGTCGTGCTGGCGAAGGCCCTGGCGCAATCCCCAGGCCTTCTGCTCCTCGACGAACCCACGTCACACCTGGATATCAACCACCAAGTCGAGATACTGGACCTTCTGAAGCGGCTCTCGCGAGCCGGAGGCGTCACCGTGGTCGTGGTCCTCCACGACCTCAACCTCGCGTCGATTTACTGCGATTCCCTCCACCTTCTGGCCGGAGGGCAGCTCTTGGCCCACGGGACCCCCGGCTCCGTCGTCACCCGGGAGAACGTGGAGGCCGCCTACGGCGGACGCGTCATAGTAGGACGGCATCCTGTCCACGGTTGCCCTCAGGTGACTCTGGTGTCCGAGGAGGCAGGGGACGGGCGTGACGTCACCCTCGCCACGGGGGCCCAAGGGACGGCCCGGGCTTGGCCCCTCCCGGGCTCGTTCAGAGTCCACGTCGTAGCCGGCGGCGGCAGTGCCGACGCTCTCATGCGGAACCTCGCCCGCCACGGGTACCCGCTGAGCGCGGGGCCGCTCAACGCCGGGGACACGGATTGGCAGACGGGAAGGGCTCTTGGGGCGGAGCTTATCACTATCCCGCCCTTCTCCGCCATGGACAAGGAGTCTGTCCGGCGGGCGGCGGCGATGATGTCGGAGGCGGGGGCGGTCATCGTCGCCCCCGTTCCCTTCGGACACGGCAACCTACCTGTGCTCGCGGCCGCCGTGGAGACCGCCCGCTCCGGGACACCCGTCGCCCTGATGGACGCCGGGCAGGCGACCGGCACCCGCCGGGACTTCGCTCAAGGGAGGGCAACCGCGCTCCTCGCGGAAGTCACCCAGCTGGGCGCGGCACTCCTGGCCGGGCCCGACGACGCCCTGGCTTGGGTCAGGGGCCTTGCGGAACGGAGGAAGGGAATTGACCCGTGATCACGACCAAGACCGTGGCCTCGCGCCGGCGACCATCCTCGCCCGGGCGGGAAGAGACGTGCCACCCCCTGAAGGAAACGGTGGACCCGACTCGGGGCCGGAGTCGCCGGAGCCCGAACCCCTGGTGGAGCCGGTCACCTTGGCGTCGGTCTACCGCTTTCGCGGCCTCGACCAGCTCAACGAGGTCTGGGACGGAAGGCAGGTCGGTCACGTCTACAGGCGTTTCAGCCACCCCAACCAGGACAGCCTCGAGCGGCTGGTAAGGAAGCTGGAGGGAGCCGAGGAGGCCCTGGCGTGCTCGTCGGGCATGGGGGCCATCGTGGCCGCGCTCACCGCCCACCTCAGGCACGGCGATGCCGTCCTGGGCCAGGAGGGGCTCTATGGCGGCACTCAGGCGCTCCTGGCCGAGCAACTCGAGAGGTTCGGGGTCACGGCCCGTTACGTCCCCGAACCGACTCCGGCGGCCTTCCGCCAGGCCTTGGACGAAGCCCGGGCAGAGGGGCTCCGGGTGAAGGTGCTTATCGTCGAGACGGTGGCCAACCCGTCGCTGAGGGTGGCTGAAGTCCCCGGCCTCGTCCGCCTGGCGGCCGCCAACGGTCTCGTGCTGATGATCGACAACACTTTCGCGACGCCCCTCGGTTGCCGCCCAATGCGGCTTGGGCCCTGCCTCGTGGTGCACAGCACGACCAAGTTCATGAACGGGCACAGTGACGTCATTGGCGGCGTGGTGGCCGGGCCCAGAAACCTGGTGCGTCCTGTCCGTGAAGTGGCGATGGCTCTAGGGCTCACCATGGCCCCGCTTGACGCCTGGCTGACCTTGCGGGGCATGAAGACGCTCCATCTCAGGTTCGCCCGCCAACAGGAGAACGCCGCGGGTATCGCCCGGTGGCTCTCGGAGAGGCCCGAGGTGAGCCGGGTTCTCTACCCCGGCCTGCCGTCACATCCGTCCTACCGGACGGCGAGGGACGTCCTCGAAGGTCCCGGGGCCATGGTCTCCTTCGAACTTGCCGGAGGTGAGCCAGCCGTGGCTAGGTTTCTGAGCCGCCTCCGGCTCGTCGCCTTCTCTCCGAGCTTGGGGGAGTCCGAAACCACCGTCACCTACCCCGCCCTCACCTCTCACCGTTCCCTAGCCGCCGACGAGAAGGCCCGAGCCGGGGCGACACCGGGGCTCATCCGGCTGTCGGCGGGAACGGAGCACCTCGATGACATCCTGGCCGACCTGGAGCAGGCCATGGGTTAGGCCCTAAGAGCGAGGGCGGCGGCCCAGCGGATAAGGCCGGCCCGCCCGGCATACCCTTACGTGGCCGGTCCAAGGCACGACCGACCACGGGGGGATGCGCATGAACCGGACACGCGGTCACCGGGTCCGGGCCGGCTCTTCCGCGAGGTTCCGCCCGAGACCGCGGTTTTACTCACTCTCGGCCCGGGTGGAAGCGCTCCTTCTTCAGTTGGTCGTGGCCCTGGGCGTGATTGTTGTCCTGTCCCAGGTCTTGCTCACGATGCCCGGGGCGCGGTACGTGATGAGCTACGTGGACCGGCTTGAGGGGGTCGCCCTCGACCCCGGGGGGCCCTCCGTGACAGTGCTCATGTCCCGCGGAAACCCCGGCCACGCCGCCTATCTCCTGGTGAACGGTCAGCGGGCGTCAAGCTTCGCCCTAGGCATCATAACGGTCGGAGTGAACGCCGGCGACCTTCTCGAGGTGGATGGAACCGGTCTCGACGGGGACGGGACCTTCCAGGTGGCCGCGACCACGGGAGGAGTCCTCGCGCCGGCCAAGGGGTCGGAGGTCGTCACTCACCGCGGCGTCACCTCTCTGGGTCGTGTCGAGGCCGAGGGCGGGTCCTAGCCGCGGCCCGGACCGGCGCCCCCTAACCCCCGGTCGCGCGTCGTCCAAACCCGTCCACACGGTGCCCTCCCGGGCACGGCCCGACCCGGTCCGGTACTTCTCGCATCCCGGATCCCCGGCCTGGTCCCGGCCGTCCGGGCGGCCATATAGTTGCACCCGAGCCGTAGCGTGGAAAGGATAATCCCGGAGGGCGGCGAAGCGAAGGCGAGGTTATGGCCCTAAGCAGGGGGAAAGGCTCGCTGACTGTCGCCATTGACGGCCCGGCCGCTGCCGGGAAGAGCACGGTTTCCCGGGCGGCCGCGGAACGCCTGGGGCTTACCTACGTGGATACCGGTGCGATGTACCGCGCCCTGACCCTGCGCGGGCTCAGGACCGGGGTCGACCCGGAGGACGCGCGAGCCCTGGCCGACCTTGCCTCCACGATGGAGATACGGTTCGAGCCCGCCGCCCGTCCAGGCGGAACGCAACGGGTGTTCCTGGACGGCGAGGACGTGACCCGGGAGATACGGACGCGGGAAGTGGACGTGGCCGTGTCGCCGGTGTCAAGGCACGCGGAAGTGCGCGAGCGTTTTAGAGACCTCCAGAGGAGAATGGCCCTGGGAGGCGGGGTCGTCATGGAGGGGCGAGACATCGGGTCGGTAGTGCTGCCCGACGCCGACATCAAGATCTACCTTGACGCCGAGTTCGACTGTCGCGTCTGCCGCCGGTACCGGGAGTTCTCGGCGAAGGGGTACCGGCCCCGCAAGGAAGAAGTCAGGCGGGACATGGCCTGCCGCGACCTCCTGGACTCGAGCCGTCAGACGGCGCCCCTGACCGTGGCCCGCGGCGCGATCCGCATCGACACTACGCACATGACCCTCGAGGAGGTCGTCAATGCTGTAGTAAAGGTGTGCCAAGAGCGTGGGGTGAGGTCGTAGTGCTCTACTGGCTGCTCTGGGGCGTGGCTCACATTCTGGCTCGCATCCTCTACCGTGTGTCGTACTCGGGTGGGCAGAACATCCCCCGCAAGGGTCCGGTGCTGGTGTGCGCCAATCACCTGTCATGGTGGGACCCGGTCATCCTGGCCGCCGCCACGCGGCGTAGGATATACTTCATGGGTAAGGTCGATCTCTGGGACAACCGGGTTTTCGGCTTGCTCCTGTCCGGCGTCGGGGCCTTCCCTGTGAAACGGGGCGAACCCGACCGGAAGTCGCTGAGGCGCGCTCTGGAGCTTCTCGAACAGGGCAGGGCCGTGGGTATCTTCCCAGAGGGAACCCGAAGCAAGACCGGAACGTTCAAGAGAGGTGAGCCCGGCATAGGGCTCCTGGTCCTGAGGACAGGCGCTCAGGTCGTGCCGGCCCACTTCACTGGCCCGTACCGCTTCCGCGGTCCCGTGCGGCTGGTCATCGGGCGGCCGGTGGACGTCAGCCGCGCGGGAGCCGAGGGGGTTGCCGCCCACGACAAGCGCCAGGCCGTCGCCGACGCGGTCATGGCCGAAATAGCCGCCTTGGGCGGCAGGACCGATGAATACGGCTCGCTGAGGGGGAGCCACGGGCAGGCCTGCCTGGGGAGTTGACAGAGGCCTCGCCGAGTGGGCCCGCTCACGCAAGGCAGTTCGGAAGGACGGCAACAGCTACTTGAGGGTCTTTCTAGCGCGGCACCATGGGTTCTGCAGTGGGGTCAAGCAAGCTGTCGAACTGGCTGAGAAGGTAGCCCAGGAGGCCCGCGAAACAGGCGGAACCGTCTGGACGCTCGGTCCCCTCATCCACAACCGGCGGGTGGTCGCCGGCCTCGAGGCGCTAGGCGTGCGAACCGCCACGGCGCTGGACGACATCCCGCCGGGTGACACCCTCATCCTCCCATCCCACGGCGCACCCCCCGTGTTCTACGAGCAGGCCGAGGCCCGAGGTCTGAAGGTCGTCGACGCCACATGTCCGCTCGTACGCAAGGTCCAGAAGACCGCAAGGGAACTGCGGGAGCGTGGATATGACCTGGTTCTCGTGGGTGAGCCGCAGCACACCGAGGTAGAGGGGGTCGTCGGCTGGGCCGGAGGGGACGGCGTGCGCGTCATCGAGACGGTGGACGAGGCCAGGGCGCTGCCGGCCATGGGGAAGGCGGCCGTGGTCTCCCAGACGACGCAGCGCCCCGAGGACGTGCGGAGGATTGCCGACGTCGTGCGCGAGAAGAGCGGCGAGGTGCGACTCAGACCCACGCTCTGCCCGGTGACGAGCGACCGGCAGAAGGAGGCTCGCGAGCTCGCGGAGCGAGTGGACGTCCTCATCGTGGTCGGCGGCCGGGAATCGGCCAACACACGGAGGCTCGTGGACGTTGGGCGCGAGATGGGGCGACGCGTTCACCAGGTTGAGAACTATGAGGAGATTGACCCATCGTGGTTTCGCCCGGGCGACGTGGTTGGTGTCGCCGCTGGCACTTCCACGCCGGATTGGATTACCGAGGAGGTTGTGGCAAGGATGAAGGAGATAGAACCCAACACCGAACCCGAAGAGACCAAGAAGGTGGCCGCGCCTCCCGAAGCCAGCCCGGAGCGGGGCGCTACCAGCCCCGCCGGCCCGGAAGGCCCGGCGGAGCCCGGAAACGGGCCGGCGCCGGAGGGTGGTCCGTCATCCCCGGACGGGGACGGCGAGAAGGCCGTTTCTCAAGAAAACGCCCTGACCGTCCCCGGCACGTTCGAGCCCGGGGCCAGGGTGACGGGCACCGTCGTCAAGGTGAGCCCGACCGAGGCCCTCCTGGATATCGGCCACAAGAGCGAGGCGGTCATGCCGCTTTCGGAGATATCACGGCAGAAGATCTCGAGCCCCGAAGAAGTGCTGAAGGAAGGGCAAGTCGTGGAGGCGTTGGTCGTCCGGCTGGACGACGAAGGTCACCCCATCCTCTCCAGGAAGCGCATAGAGGAGGAGGAGGCCTGGAAGCGGCTCGCCGAGGCACGGGACCAGAACCTCACGATAGAGGCTCCCGTGACGGCTCTCGTCAAGGGCGGGCTTGTGGCCAACGTCGGGACACGTGGGTTCATCCCCGCTTCCCAGGTCGGGCTGGGCTTCATCCAGGACCTGTCCCAGTACGTGGGAAGGACGCTCAAGGTGAAGGTCCTCGAGGTCGACCGCGGGGAACGTAAGGTCATCCTCTCGGAGAAGCAGCACCTGGAGGAGGAGCAGTCCAGGGCCAAGGAGGAGTTGCTCGGCTCGCTCACGGAAGGAGAGACGCGCACGGGTGAGGTCAGGCGGGTCGCCGACTACGGGGCTTTCGTGGACATCGGCGGTATCGACGGCCTTCTTCACGTGTCGGAGATGTCCTGGAGGCGCGTGAAGGATCCGCGCGAGATCGTCAAGGAAGGCGACCGCGTCGAGGTCCGCGTCCTCAAGGTCGACCGGGAGCGGGGGCGCGTTTCGCTCGGCCTAAAGCAGGTCGAGGGCGATCCTTGGGCTGATGTGCCGAAGAGGTTCCCCGTCGGGAGCCTTGTGTCCGGTAAGGTCGTGAGCGTAGCCGACTTCGGGGCCTTCGTCGAGTTGGACGATGGCGTGGAAGGTCTCGTCCACGTCAGCCAGTTATCCGACAAACGCGTCGGACACCCGTCGGATCTTGTGAAGGTGGGGGACGAACTCCGCGTGAAGGTCCTGAAGGTCAACCCCGCGGAGAGGAGAATCAGCCTCAGCGCCCGGGGAGCCGAGGAGGAGATGGACCGGAGGGAGATCAGGAAGTTCCTCCGTGACGCTAACGAAGGAGCAGCCGTCACGATTGGAGACCTGGTCGGAGACGTGTTCAGGGACGCCGGGCTGGGGGAACGAAAGAATGCCGGCTCCAGGAAGAAGAACTAGCACGGGGGCTGACGGCAGTCCCGCGGAGGCCCGGCCGTCGTCCCGGCGGAGGGGCCGGGCAGCCGGCGGCAGGCGGAAGGCCGAGGCAGCGCGTTCGAGTCCGACGACGGCTTCGGGAAGCGGAACGGGGTCCCGGAGCCGTTCCCGCTCCGGAGCGGCCCTCGCCGAGGCCGTCCTGGCCGGGGTTTCTCCGGGCTCGCTGACGCTTGTGATAGCCGAGAAACCGAGCGTCGCCAGGGACATCGCGCGGGCGCTCGGGCGCCGTGGCGAGAAGCTCAAGACCGCCGGGGGTCTCATCGCCGGTGAGAGACATGTGGTTACGTGGGCCATCGGTCACCTTCTCGAGCTGTGCGAACCGGAGGACTACCGCCCCGACTGGAAGCGGTGGCGCCTTGAGCACCTTCCCATCATCCCCCCGGCCTTCAGGCTCAGGCCCCTCGCACGGACAAAGCAGCAACTCGACACGGTGACGGCCCTTCTCAGAAGCGCGGCCTTCTCGGCCGCGGTGAATGCCTGCGACGCCGGCCGCGAGGGCGAGCTCATCTTCCGACACCTCATGGAAGCGTCCGGTTCGAACCTCCCCGTCAGGCGGCTTTGGGTCTCAGCCATGACCGATGAGGCCATCGTCGAGGGGCTGGGGGCCCTGCGGGACGGCCGCGAACTCGAATCGCTGGAGGCGGCCGCAAGGTGTCGGAGCGAGAGCGACTGGTTGGTGGGAATCAACGCCACGCGCGGCATGACTCGCAAGTGCGGTGTGCTGCTTTCGGTCGGGCGTGTGCAGACCCCGACGTTGGCCATACTCGCGGAGCGCGAAAGAGAGATCCAGGCGTTCGTCCCGCGCCGGTACTGGGAGGTCCACGCGAAGTTCCGGCTCGCGGACGCCTCGGAACCCGCTACCTATGAGGGAATATGGTACGGACCAGGCTCGGAGGACGGCCGCCTTGACGACCCCGACAGGGCCTTGGCCATCGCAGCGAAGGTCTCGGGCCGCGAAGGCGTGGTCGAGGAAGTTGAGAGCCGGCGAAAGAGCCAGCCCCCGCCTCTCCTCTACGACCTCACCCAACTACAGCGCGAGATGAACCGCCGTCACGGGTTCTCCGCCTCGCGGACCCTGAGCCTGGCGCAGGACCTCTATGAGAAGTACAAGGTCATCACCTACCCGCGGACAGACAGCCGGTTCTTGAGCGGCAAGGCGGTACCCCTGATCGCACCCGCGCTGCGAGCCGCCGCGGAAGCGTCCGCCGCGTTGGCCGGGCTGATCGAGCCCCTTCTCGAGGCCGGCCGTCCTCCGATTACCGCACGAATCGTCAACGACGCTAGGGTCAGAGACCACCACGCCATAATACCCACGCCGAGGGCGGCTTCCGCCGCCAGGCTAAAGGGAGACCACCTGAAGGTCTTCGATGCCGTAGCCAGGAGGCTCGTGGCCGTGTTCTACCCGCCGGCCGTCTATGAGGACACCACCGTCAGGACGGTCGTCGAGGAAGAAGCGTTCCGTAGCCGAGGGCGCGTGATTGTCCAAAGAGGCTGGCTGGCCGTCGAGGACGTCCCTTGGCTGACCCGGCAGGCCGCCTCGGACCCCGGCGAAGAGGAAGCGGGCGGCGGGGCCCTGCCAGCCCTCAAGAGGGGAGACAGGGCCGCCGTGACGGCCGCGGACGCTTTACGGAAAGAGACGAAACCCCCGCCGCGCTACACGGAAGCCGCGTTGCTGCAAGCCATGGAGACCTCCGGGAAGCTCCTCGAGGACGAGGAGCTCCAGGAGGCCATGAAGGACCGGGGGATAGGGACCCCCGCCACGAGGGCGGCCATCATCGAACGGCTGATCGACGTGGGCTATGTCGAGCGCCAGCGGAGAACCCTACACCCCACGCCCAAGGGCCTCGAGCTCATCGCGGCCATTCCCACCCGCGACCTGGTGTCGGCGTCCCTGACCGGCCTCTGGGAGGCCAAGCTCAGGGAGGTAGAGAGGGGGACCCTGGCCCGGGAGGCGTTCATGGCGGACATCAAGACGTTCGTGGAGGTCGTAGTGTCGGATATCGCCCGCATGGACACGGAGGGTCTGGCCGGCAGGATGCGCCGGACGGTCGGCCCGTGCCCCAAGTGTGGGGCCGAAGTCGTAGAGGGACGCAAGGCTTACTCCTGCTCGCGGTGGAAGGAGAAGGGGTGCGACTTCTATGTCTGGAAGGTTATCGCCGGGAGGCCGATACGCCCGGCGGAGGTCGAGAAGCTCCTGAAGGAAGGACGTACCTACCTCCTGCGGGGCTTCAGGTCGCGCGCCGGCCGCAGGTTCCCCGCCTACCTCACCCTCGATTCAGGTCGCGTGAAGTTCGAGTTCCCGTCGAAGGCCCGCTCGGGCAAATCGACCAGGAAGGCCGGTAAGAGCCGGGAAGGGCAACCCGTGGCGACGGAGGCCGACGGCTAGCCCCGCCGGCGTGCCGGCACCCCCACCCCCGAGCCCCTCGGCTTCACCCCCCCCAACCAGCAGGCTGGCTTAAATCCAGCACTCCCAGGGAACCCTAAGTTGCGCTGCGAGTCCCAGAGGAGGTAGGTCAGCCATGCCCGTTGGGGTCATCGTCCTTCTGATCATCGCCATCCTGGTCTACTTCGGGGTTCTTCACCGCGTGCTGGACCGCATGCGCCTCGACGACAGAACCGCGCTCTTCATCATCTTCCTAATGATTGTCGGGAGCTTCTTCAACATCACTCTGCTCAGCCAGCCGGTTCTCAGGCTGAACGTTGGCGGAGCCATCATTCCGATCGGAGTCGCGGTGTACCTGATCGTCACCGCCGACACCCGTCACGAGAAGATACGGGGCACGCTGGCCGCGGTCGTCTCCGGCGCCGTCATCTACCTGGCCTTCAAGTTCCTCAACCCCGAGGAACAGACCATGATCATAGACCCGACCTACTTCTTCGCCATCATCGCCGGAGTAGTCGGGTATCTCTCCGGCCGCTCCCGCAGGGCGTCGTTTATCGCCGGGTCGGCCGGCGTAGTGCTGGCCGACATCGGCCACTTCGTAGAGGTGTCCGCCAGAGGGATACCGGCGGCCACGTGGGTCGGCGGTGCCGGTGTGTTCGACGCCTCGGTAATCGCCGGCCTCCTGGCCGTGGTGCTCGCGGAGGCCGTGGGCGAGTCCCGGGAGCTATTGGCGCGTGGTCCCATGCGTGACCGTGACGCCGAGGGACCCGCCGGGCGCCGGCGCGAGGAAGAACGTGAGGGGCGCGACAACGGGCACGGAGGTAACGCCGGTGGCCCGGGCGGTTCCGGGTCCCGGGGGCAGGGCCGCGGTGGTGAGAACGGCCGTGGTGGAGAGTCCGACCGCGGCGGGTTCGTGGCCGCCTTTGGGGTGGCCGGCGGCAGCGGCCGGACGAAGGGTGGGCGCGGCTCGCACCGGGCCGGCCGGCGTGGCCGGGTTGGGCGCGACGCGCGCCCGAGACCGGCAACCAGCGGCGGGGCTGGATGGGAACCTCCCATTGTGGGTGACGCCTCCGGGCAAGAGGTCATTGGTTCGGTAACCATGCCCCCATCCGACCTCGTCACCGAACCCGGCGAAAGTCAGGCTCCCGCAACCGGGATGGACCTCGGGTCGATCACCCTCCCTGGGAACGGCTCAAGGGCCGGGCGACGGAACGGGGGCCGCGGAGGAAGCGGTCGCCGCTCCCGCGGCAACGGTCGCGGCAGGAAGGGCGGCGGTGGCGATGCGTAGGCGACGCGGCGCCCGGCCGGCATGGCCCGCGGTGCTGGTCGTGGTCCTGTGTCTGGCCGCCGGGTCGGTCCGTGTTTGGGCCGCGGACGAGATGGCCGGTGTGGACTACATGACGCTCCTCGGCCCGGACGGCGGGGTCATCTGCCAGACGGGCTTCGCCCTCGACGTCGGGGACGAGTACGTGGACTCTGACAACAACGTCTGGCGGGTGGCGGAGGTGGTCGGGAAGACAGCCATCGCCTCCTATGTCCGCGAACTCGACCTGTCAAACGCCGTGAGTGACTTTCAGATCACTTTTGCCGCGTCGCCGCTCTCGCAGGGAGCGGGCCGGCCACGGGTGGGCGTCTACCACACCCACAGCGACGAGTCCTATGTCCCGACGGACGGGTCGGAGAGCGATCCCGCGGGCCGGGGAGGCGTCTACCAGGTGGGGGACACCCTGACCAACGGCCTGGAGAGAGCGGGAATCTCGGTGGTTCACAGCCTCGCCAACCACCTTCCTCACGACGCCGGCGCTTACGAAAGGTCCCGGCGGACGGCCATGGAGGTGCTGAGGGGCTCAGCGGCGATATTCGACGTGCACCGCGACGCAGCGCCCGCGGAGGCCTACCTGCGGCGCGTCGGCGGACAGGATGTAACCCAGGTGATGATCGTCGTCGGGCGGACCAACCCGCAAGCGGAAGCCAACATGGCGTTCGCCAAGGCCATCAAGGCCGCCTCCGACAGCCAGCAGCCGGGGCTGATTCGCGGCATCCTCACGACCGGGGGACGCTTCAACCAGGACCTCTCGCCCAGAGCCCTGTTATTCGAGGTCGGAGCCCACACCAATAGGCGCGAGGACGCCGAGGAGGCGGTCAGGCGCCTGGCGGGAGTCATACCCCAAGTGCTGGGAGCCGGCGGAGGCGGCGTTGCGGGCAGTGGGGCCTTGCGGGCCCTTGGCGTGATCGTCCTCTTGGTCGTGGTCGGCGGCGGGGCCTGGCTCTACGTCGCCACCGGCGGGAACTGGCGGGCCGCATGGCAGAAGCTTCGCAGCCTCGGTGAGGAGTTCGCGAGCTACTTCGGGCGTCGCCGCCCCCGCCGGTAGGCTGTCGAATGGCGGCGGAGTTCTGGGCGGCGATCATGACCGGTCTTTTCTTCGGAGCCCTGGCCAGGTTGAGCATGTTGCGGACCGACTATCGCCAGTACCCGAGCTACCCTCACGGTTACGCGAGTCACCTGGGGTTGGGGGTCGTGGCGGCCTTCACCGGGGCCGTAGTCCTGCCGGCCCTCATCCTCAGGGAGCTAACCGCGGCCACGTTCCTCCTCCTGGTGGCTCAGCAGCTGCGCGAGGTCAGGGACCTCGAACGGAAGACACTCGACCGCATGGAGGAAACCGAACTGGTCAAACGCGGGGCTGGTTACGTCGAGGACATAGCCAAGGTGTTCGAGGCCCGGAACTACCTGACCATGTTCGCCGCCCTTGCGGCGAGCACCCTTACCTTTCTGGGTTGGCGTCTGCTCGAGCCCATGGGGGTGCCTCTCTTCTCGGTCCTCGGCGGCGCGGCCGCCGGTGTGGCCGTCATCACCTTGGGAAGGAAGACTCTCGACCGCCAACCGTTGCGCCAGGTCGCCCGGATCCGAGAGGGCAAGATCAACTTCAGGGGCACGATGCTCTACGTGGACGACATCCACATCCAGGAGGTCGGGCTCGCCAAATCGAGAGACAGGTGGGCCAAGCTGGGCCTCGGCGTAGTCATTGAACCCAACGACGATAACGCCAGAGCCACGCTGGCGAACGTGGGGCAGAGGCAGGCCATCGCCCACGACTCGGCGGCAATCATGGGTATCAGGAAAGACCGCGATACTCCGGAGTTCACACCACTGGTAAGGCTGGACCTCGATACCGGAAGGGCGGCGATGGCCATCATCCCGGTCGAACCCGACATAGCGCCTCTACTGGCGGCCGTCGGTTCCGTTCCGGTGATTGAAGGAGCCAGGACCAGGCCCCTGGCCACGAAGCCGGGGCGCCGGGCGGCGGACTAGGCCGGCCAATCCCGAGAGGAGATGGAAGACCCCTTGAGGGGCGGGGAAGGACTCGTGGTCGCGGTGGTCACGCTTGCCGGCGAGAAGGTGCTGGCCGGAGGTGCCCCTGTCTTCGTGGTCTCCGGGTCCGAGGAGCGTGAGAAGGTCGCCACCACTCTTGGGCGCGTCCTCGACTCGCAGGTCCACGACCTCGGGAACGGCGTCTACGTTCTGGTCAAGCGCTGACCGGTTCCCGGCCGGCGACGACACAGGTGCCCGCGGGGCATCACGTCATAGGGGAGGCGGGCTCCTTGCTCGTCGTCTATCACGGGCACGGTGGCAACGTGGCCCCCGTTGTGGCCGCTGCCATCCACGCCGGCGTGCTCCCACCGGACCGGCCCCCGACGAGAGCGGAGCTGCTGGCCCTGCCCCTGGTGAAACGAGCGCCCAGGGATGCTATGGGCCGGATAGGCGTGATGGGACGTGACTCCGCCTCCAACCTCGTATGCTACCTCGCCAACCGGGCCCGGTTCGCGGTGCTCCTGCACGTGCTTCGGGAGGTTGGGGCGAGACTCGGGGTCACCCTGGACGACGTCCTGTTCGTCGACGTCATGCCCGAGGTGAACCGAGCGATGCGGCTGGGCGGTCTCATCACCCAGGGGTTGGGGCTGGGAGGTCTCGGTAGCCTCCTGTCGACCTCGGGTACGTCGCGGGCATACGCCGGCCTAGCGGGTCTGGCTCAGCGGAGCCGTGAACAGGCACAGGGGAGGAGCGGGCGGCCCCAGCCGCCCGCTCGGAAAGTCAAGGTCTTCTACCACTGCTACGGCAGCTCGCACACGTCAGTAATCGCGGCCGCCATCCATATAGGACGTCTCCCTGAGACGCGTGTCCCGTCAAGCCGGGAACTTGTCTCGGTGCCGCACTTCGACGAGGTGAGAGCGGCCCTCGGGACGGCCTTCCTGGCCGGGTCCGGGCAGGACGGCGAGGAAGTCTACGTCGTCGGATTCGGGCCCGGCAGGGATATCATCCGAAGGGCTCTTGAGACGTTTCTCGATTTGAGGGGTGTCCCGGCACGCGACTACGTCCTCGCGGACGCGCTGGACCGCGCCGGATGGGTGGTCAAGGTCGGAGGAATCGTGTCGCGCCGCATCGGTCTGGTGTCCGTCGGCCGGCCGCTCGCGGCCCTGGGAGTCCGTCTCGCCTACCGGCGGTTCCTCGAACTGGTTCGGGAGACGCGGGCAGAGGTCAGGCGGAAGATGGGGCTTGGGGACTAAGGCGGTGTACTGTAACATGTTAACCAGGCCCGAAAGGACGGGTCGGAGGGGGATGACCGTGTGCCTCGTCCCATGGCTGTCGTCGCCCGCGTCCGCCCGGGCTCTATTGCGCGCGAAATCGGACTAGAGCCCGGAGACCGCGTCTACGCCGTCAACAGATCGTCCCCGAGGGACTACATCGACTACCGCTACCTAACGGCCGAAGGCCTGGTCGAACTCGGGGTGGTCCACCCGGACGGCGAGGAGGTCGTCTTCGAGATTGAGAAGGACCCCGATGAGGACCTGGGCCTCGAGTTCACGGAGGACATCTTCGGGGGTCCGGCCTACATCAAGAAGTGCGCCAACAAGTGCGTCTTCTGCTTCGTCGACCGGCTGCCTCCGGGCTTACGCGGGCCCCTCTACCTCAAGGACGACGACTACCGGCTGTCTTTCCTGCATGGCAACTTCGTGACCCTCACCAACCTCGACGAAGCCGATATCGACCGGATCGCGGGGCAGCGTCTGAGCCCGCTCTACGTATCCGTGCACGCGACCGACCCCGAACTCCGCGCGGGGCTGATGGGAAGCCAGGCCGCGGCCCGAATCCTCGACCAGATGGCGAGGCTCGTCGAGGCCGGCATCACACTCCACGCTCAGGTGGTCGTCTGCCCGGGGCTCAACGACGGGGAGCACCTCGAGCGGACCCTCGGAGAACTTGCCGGTCTACGGCCGGGCGTCTCGTCGGTCGGGGTGGTACCAGTCGGGCTGACCCGGTTCGGCCCCGACCCGGACCCGGTCCGGCGGGTGAGTGAGAAAGAGGCGGCGGTCATCCTGGAGGCTCTATTGCACTGGCACGGCCGGCTGGGAGGCTTTGTCTATCCGGCCGATGAGTTCTTCCTGCTCACCGGACGCCCCCTGCCGCCGGCTACGTTCTACGGCGATTTCGCTCAACTCGGGAACGGGGTCGGCCTCGCCCGCAAGTTCCTGGACGACCTCGCCCGCGTGGAACGGGCCCTGCGCCGGACCATGCGGGCCCGGCCGGCGGCCGGGAAGACCCGGCGGGGGTGGTTCATGGCCGTGACCGGCCAAATGGCGGAGCCGCTCGTTAAGCTGGCGGTCGAGTCCATTGGAGCGATCCTCGGGCGTGGGGGAAGGGCCGTGGCGGTCCCCAACGGGCTCTTCGGCCACTCGGTCACCGTCTCAGGTCTCTTGTCCGGCGCCGACATCCTCAGGCGCGTCAAGGAGACGATGAACCGGGGCACGGAGCTTGTGCTGGTTCCCGGGGCCTGCCTCCGCTCGGGGTCCGACCAGCTAATAGACGGCCTGACTCTCGCCGAGCTCGGCCGGGAAGCCGGAATCCCGTTCCTCGAGGCGGGATGGCTGCCGAGCCACATGGTCGAGGCCTTGTCCGAGGGCGACCCGCGAACCCAAGCCACGGGAGGAGCGTAGAGCCGTGCCGACGCCCCTGGTGGCCATCGTCGGCCGCCCGAACGTAGGCAAGTCGACCCTGTTCAATCGCCTGCT